>CAYNMZ010000005.1:0-39586 GCA_964398505.1 uncultured Spirochaetia bacterium | reverse complement strand
TGTGTCAATTCACGCGGAAAACGGCGCTGAAAAGGCCGTGTCTAAGCCCGTAGAATTGATAATCCTTAAATGACCTGAAGAAGCGGATGTTGATGAAAAAAGCGGGGAATTGCTTAAGAGGGGCAGTGCTTGCCTCGTTATTGCTGACATTCGCGGTTTCTGCATATGCTGACAAGCAGTACGCATACACGCTTGATTATTCCTCAATACCCTCGGAAATTTATAAACGCCAGATAACCCTGATTGTCAATGTAGGGACAGCGTCTTCCTGCGCAGTCACGGCTGACGGCCGGGCAGTGGCCAGTTCCTATGACGCGGGATCGGGCAACTGCGTTTTTTCACTTACCTCAACGGCCGCAAACCTTATAATAAACGCCGTGAACTGGACATCCGGAGGCACGGGCGCTGTCACAAAGGCGACATTTTTCGGCAATAAAAAGTGGGCCTATTCGTTCACGTTTGACGACAACTACGCTGCCGTAAGCTCCATTGTTTACCCTTACTTTAACGCGAGGAACCTGCGCGGCGGCATAGGGGTCGTGACCAACTGGATAGGCGGAGGAGGCTACTTAAGCAGGGCCCAGCTTGACGCACTGTTCAACGCCGGATGGGGGATTTTAAACCACTCGACAAGCCACCCTCAGGGAACCATTTCATGCGCCAACCTTGCCACATACATTGGCGCGGCAAAGACAACGCTGGAAACATGGTATCCGAACAATTATAAAAGCATATATTTTATTTACCCGTACCTTGAAATGGGGTACAAGACATGCCTCTCAACGTCGGGTTACGCGAGGGGCGCCGAGGGCGTGGACGGAACAAATTACGCTGACAATTTCGCTGCCATTGACCTGTTCGGGCTTTACAGGCACGGGCTTTACGCAAATGTAAGCGCGTCCCAGGCGAACGCATGGGCGGATGCCGCGGCGTCCAATT
Organism: uncultured Spirochaetia bacterium; assembly: GCA_964398505.1. Classification (GTDB taxonomy): domain Bacteria; phylum Oederibacteriota; class PGYV01; order PGYV01; family CAYNMZ01; genus CAYNMZ01. The sequence continues at coordinate 38,647 of CAYNMZ010000005.1, read as the reverse complement.
CCAGGCCCGTGTGGAACATAGTTTTTACGCATAATGTAGTGGCAGGGAGCGGCACTCCGGGAACGTATGACACCAACCAGTCAACGCTTGAATCGCATATCAATTATGTTTACACAACCTATGGCGAGGGAGGGTCAACGAGGAATATGTGGTTCGCGCCGTCGGACGAAGTACTCATGTACCTGTATACAAGGCAGTACCTTGTAATAAACACGGCAGCCCTGCCGACCGCGACCAGGACAATAACCCCGTCATTCACAAGGACAGTGACGCTGACAAGCACACGGACTGTGACACCCGCTCCGACATTTACACAGACCGCTGTTGTGCCTTTTGTCTTCGCGAACGGAGCGGACGTTGGATGGCTTTCGCAGATGGAAGCGTCAGGAAAAATATTTTACGACGACGCAGGAGTGCAAAAGGACTGCCTCCAGATCCTGAAAGAGCACTGCGTAAATTCCATACGCCTGCGGGTGTGGGTGAACCCGACGGGAGGCTGGTGCGGAAAGACGGATGTCATAAACATGGCTGTCAGGGCAAAGAACATGGGATTCCGCATCATGATAGATTTTCATTACAGCGACTCATGGGCAGACCCGGGCCAGCAGACAAAACCCGCGGCATGGGTTTCATATAATTTCACACAGCTAAGGCAGGCGGTTTACGACCATACTGTTGATGTGCTGAGCGGATTGAATGCCGCGGGAGTCACGCCTGACTGGGTGCAGGTCGGGAACGAGACAAACAACGGCATGCTTTGGGAGGACGGACGCGCGTCCGTAAACATGGCGAACTTCGCGCAGCTTGTCACATCCGGCTATGACGGCGTAAAGGCTGTCTTTCCTTCGGCAAAAGTCATAGTGCATATTTCAAACGGTTATGACAACGCGCTGTTCCGCTGGATATTTGACGGCTTGAAGAACAATGGCGGCAAGTGGGATGTCATAGGTATGTCGCTGTACCCTGAGCCGACCGACTGGCAGACACGCAATACCCAGTGCCTCTCCAACATGAACGATATGATAACAAGATATCCCGGCAAGGAAGTCATGATATCTGAGGTGGGCATGGCCTGGGACCAGGCGCAGGCGTCGCATGATTTTATAGCTGACATAATAAACAAGACAAAGTCGCTGCCGGACCAGAAAGGGTTGGGCGTTTTTTACTGGGAACCTGAGTGCTACAACTGGGCAGGATACACGAAAGGCGCGTGGGGCACAAACGGAAGGCCGACTCTGGCAATGGACGCGTTCCTGGAAAACTGCCCCGTACAAATGCCGTCAGCCACTGCTTCAGCGCAGGTCTCACCCACCAGGACACCTACATTTACCGGAACGCGTACTGTAACAGGGACTTTTACGCGAACTGCCACAGGCACGCAGTCAAGGACCATAACAATTACGGCGTCACCTACGGCCACTCATACAAGCACTGCTACGCCGTATTTTAGCCAGAGTTTTACAGCCACGGCCACGCGCACGGTTACAAACACCTATACAAGGACGCCTGTCCCGCCTACGATAACTTATACAAGGACCGCTACAGCCACTCCGAGCATGACTCTTACGCAAAACGCGCCATCGGCGACACTTACAAGGACACAAACCGTAATATACACACCGTCATGCCCGCTTATATGGAACGATGAGTTTGAAGGGCCCATGATAGACACGGGCAAGTGGTCGTTTGAGACAGGCGCCGGCGGGTGGGGGAACAATGAACTGGAGTATTACACATCCAGAACGCAAAACGCCAGGATAGAGTCCGGAAACCTTGTGATTGAGGCAAGGCAGGAAAGCTACGGCGGAAGCAATTATACTTCAGCCCGCATTAAGACACAGGCCAAGTTCTCGCACAGGTACGGAAGGGTAGAAGCGCGCATAAAACTTCCGTACGGCCAGGGGATATGGCCGGCTTTCTGGACGCTTGGGGAAAGCATAAGCTCAGTCGGGTGGCCTGCCTGCGGGGAGATAGACATTATGGAAATGATAGGCGGCGGCGAGAACAGGGACGATACCACCTATGGAACAGCGCATTGGGACAATGCCGGGAGCCATGCCCAGTACGGCGGGAGCAGGGAACTGCCTGACCCGCAGTGGTTTTATGAGGACTACCACATTTTCGGGATTGAATGGGACAGCCAGTACATAAGGTGGTTCCTGGACGGGGTCCAGTTCCATGTTATTGACATAACGCCGGCCGAGCTTTCGGAATTTAGGGAGAACCAGTTTATTATCTTGAACCTCGCTGTTGGCGGGAACTGGCCTGGAAGCCCGGACGGCACCACGGTGTTCCCGCAAAAAATGTACGTTGACTGGGTAAGGTGGTATGACTGTCCGGCGGGCACCGCTACAATGACCGCGGTCCCAAGTTCAACGTATACAAGGACAATAACGCAGACCGCGATTGTCCCAAGCGCAACCTTTACGGCAACAACAGTGTTACCGACAAGCACAAGGACATCAACAGTCACTGCCGTGCCGCCGACAGCCACTTACACAGGCACGCAAACTCAGGTTGCGGCGACAATGACATACACAAGGACAAATACCGTTACAGTGCCTACGGCAACGCATACTCGGACAGCGACAGGAACGCCAATTGCAAGCCCGACTGGGACGCAAATTGCCCCAAGTCCCACGGCCCAGGTTCCAAGTCCCACTTCAACGGGCGTTCCGGCAACACCCACGTACACCAGTACAGGCACGGCCTTACCTTCAGCCACTTATACAATGACAGCCACATTCACTGCTTCAGTCCTTCCTTCGGCGACACGGACAGCCACAAACACGTTTACCGCGCTGCCAACAGGTTCAGCGACCAATACGCGGACCGCTACGCAGACATCAACGCCGTCATTTACGCCCACAGCCACAGCGAGCAGGACAATAACAGGCACGTTTACGCCGACATATACGCGCACGCTTACGATGACAGCGACACTGCTTCCGACCGGCACAGCCACAGCCACGCCTACAATTGAGGTCAAGGACAGGCTGGAGATAGTTGACGTGGTCGTTTTCCCGAACCCGATAAAACAGCCCGCTGACCTGAAAATAAAATTTGACGTGACAAGGCATGTTTCTAAAATACATGTCAGGATATATACCACCGCTTACAGGCGCGTGATAGATGAGACTTTTGAGGGCTCGTTCCTCCGCGACACTGTAATAACAGTGCCGCAAAGAAAGCTCAGCCGCCTGAGCGCGGGCATTTATTATATGTCTATACGCGCCGAGGAAGGCAGTGATATGTCAGGTTTCAAAACGCTGGAAGTGGTTCTCATAAAATGAACGATCATAAAATCAACAGGTAAAAGTTTTAAATGTTGACAAATGATGAAAAACGCGTTAAAAGAATATTAAGAAACAGGTAAGAAACAGGTAAGAAACAGGTTGATTTAACCGGTTAAATTTGTTATATTCCTTTTCCGAGGGAGCTTGCGAGGACTGACAAGGAAGATGAGGAAAAAGGACATGCGCAAGGACAAACTTAGAGTTGAAATGAAAAAAGAGGCAAGCATTATTTTCGGTGTTTGCCGGAATTTAAACAAGAAAATGCCTGAAAAGGTATACACAAAGAACATTTCCAAAGGCGGGCTGTGTATAGTATCGGATACAGAGCTGCCGAAAGGTGCCGTGCTCGGCGCCGAAATAGCCATCAATTCCGGCAGTATGCAGACGCTTAAGGCGTATTGCGAGGCTGTCTGGTCAAGGAAAGACGAGGAATCTGACAAGTATCTCGCTGGCCTGCAGTTCATAGGCTTAAAACCTTCCGAAGAAAGAAACCTTGAGGAATTCCTGAAAAATTACATTTTGAACTGAAGAAGCATCAGCTCTTGCAGGGGAACGGGGAATTGAAGAAAAAAAAGTCCGGTCATTCCAGGAAACCACATGTTTTTAAAAAAATCGCCTTTGTCAGCGGCTATATGTCGCCCTATGTGATGGGCATTTATTCCAGCATTGAGCAGGCTGTCTCGCGTACAGGCATGAACAATTACGAGCTTGTGCACTACACAACCCTTTATAACGAATACATGGCCAACCATATAATGAGCTCGCTGGCGCGGGGCCGTGACGCTGACTGTGTAATAACTCTGTCGGTCAGCCCCAGCCAGGCCAGCGTGTCGGAATTCAAAAAACGCCGCATACCGCTGATAACAATAGAAAAGAAAGTAAAAGGCGCGCATTCCATACTTGTGGACAATTTCGCGGGCGCGTACAAGGCGACCGAGCACCTGGTCAATACGGGCAGGAAAAAAATAGCGCTTATACGCGGTGAAATCCCGGTGTTAAAGACGGGTGACTCGGCAGTGGACGTGCCAAACGAGCGGCAGCAGGGCTACATGGCCGCGCTGAACAAGAACAATATCACTTTTGACCAGAACCTCGTGTTTTTCGTTGTCAATCACATATATGAGGAAGGATACCAGCTTTTCATGCAGATGCGGCGCAATAAAAACCTGCCTGAAGCGGTGTTCTGCTCAGCCGGCGACTATGTGGCGCTCGGGTTTATTGAGGCGGCGCAGAGAAGCGGCGTCAGGATACCAGAGGATATAGCGGTAATAGGCTTTGACGACGCGCTCATGGCTCCCATAGGCGAGACAGCGCTGACTACAGTCAGGCAGCCTGTGGTGGGAATAGGGATGTCCGCGTTTAACACCGCTGTCGACGCGTTAAACGGCAGGCTGAAAAGCTTAAAATCCATCGTATTTGAACCGGAACTTATTATCAGGAATACCGCGTAAGCACTAATACTCTCGTAAACCTTTATGCGGGCAATTTCGTCTAAAAATTGTTTTTAAAAAAAAACGTGAGGGAAACATTAAAAAAGCCGTATTTTTTACGTTTTTTGCTTTTTTGTGCGCTGTATTTGCGGGATGTTCGGGTTCGGCCATCAACAAGGAGTCAATGGCAAAAGTAAGGAACGCGGGGATTTTGAGCCTGACTATCAAGAGAACCGGGCCGGCAACCCCGGCAAATGACGCTGTCTTAAAGCAGGCCGCGGATTACGCGTTTTCACAGCTGGAGGCAAGGCTCAAGGAATCCGCGCCATTCAAGGTTGTTCCGGCTTCCGCGCTTTATAAAATACCGGAGTATGCTTATGCCGGCACTGTGGCAAAAGCTACCGGCGCGATGGCTTTCCTTAAGAACAATCCTGACGCGCTTGAGCAGGGGAAGAAACAAACAGAATCGTCCGGTGATTTCATGACAGCTTTAAAGGAAGGACTTAAGGCAGAGGCTGAATCTGCTGCGGCAAAACAGGATCCTGCGGCAGCGGCACAGAAAATACTTGATGGCTATAAGACGGATTATGTCGGGGCAAGCGGACTGCCTTTCATACCATACGGGATTATAAACAATGTGATGCCCGGTGAAGCTGTGACCTATGTGAACGGGGTAAGGCAGGGCGGGGCGAATGAAGGCATAAAACAGATGATGATTGAACAGGCAAAGGCGGTCTGCGCGAAAACAAAGCTGGACGCTGTCATAATTGCCCATGCTGAGGCGCTCGCTGAGCCGCCCAAGGGAGTGCGGGTTATTGTGGGCGACAGGGTGGTGGGCACGCTCAAAGTTGACATGACAATGCTTATGATAGACAAAAACGGCGAGATAATAGCGGATTTTGACTGGCCGGTCATGGACGACCTGGCTCCGATGAAACTGGCAAGACCGACGCATAAAGCTGTGACCTGGAGGATGTCAGGCGGCAAGAACTGGCCGGACAAGATAGAAATTGACCTTGCGGACACCAATGGCGAGATATTAAGGGATTTAAAGGAGCTTTCCGCTGAGGCGGCAAAGAGGCTGGCGGAAAAACTTAAAAACGAGATGAATAAAGAGTAATTTACAATACTTAGGCCGGGAGCATTAAGCTCCCGGCCTTTTTTATGCCTGTCAAATACCCCTTTACTACCTTCATTATTTATAGTAATATAAACGCGTTTTGGCGGTAAAATCGCCGGTTAAATCCAAATCCAGGAGGGCTTTATGAGCTGTATTGAGGAAATAAAGGCAAGGCAAATCATTGACTCAAGGGGCAACCCGACAGTGGAAGTAGACGTAATCACCTGCGACGGGGTGCTTGGAAGGGCCGCTGTACCGTCAGGCGCGTCAACAGGCACAAAAGAAGCTGTTGAATTAAGGGACGGAGATAAAAAAATATGGGGCGGTAAAAGCGTCCTTAAAGCCGTAAAAAACGTAAATACGGTTATTGCGAAAGCTTTGAAAGGAATGGATGTGACAGACCAGGCAGGGCTTGACAAGGCCATGATAGGGCTTGACGCTACTGATAACAAGGGAAAGCTTGGCGCCAATGCCATACTCGGTGTTTCGATGGCAGCTGCCAAAGCTGCGGCCGCAACCCACGGGCTGCCCCTTTACCGTTACATAGGCGGAGTTAATGCAAAGGAACTTCCGGTTCCGATGGCAAATGTAGTGAACGGCGGAGCGCATGCCGACTCAAACGTTGATATACAGGAATTCATGATAATGCCCGTAGGCGCGCCTTCATTTTCCGAGGCTATGAGATGGGGAGCTGAAACTTTCCACGCGCTTAAGTCAGTGCTGAAAAAGAGGGGTTATAATACCGCCGTAGGCGATGAGGGAGGTTTCGCTCCTTCATGCAAATCCAATGAGGAGCCTTTTGAATGCCTTGTTGAAGCCATGGAAAAAGCCGGATACAAGCCTGGCAAGGACATGTTCATCGCAATAGACGCGGCAGCTTCGGAATTTTATGACGCGGATGAAAAAAAATACGTATTCAAGAAATCCTCCGGTGAAAAGCTGACTCCGGCTCAGATGGCTGACTTCTGGGTGAATATAGCGAATAAATATCCCGTGATCTCTCTTGAGGACGGCATGAGCGAACATGACTGGGACGGATGGAAACTGCTTACCGAAAAACTCGGAAGCAAGATACAGCTTGTCGGCGACGATCTCTTTGTCACAAACCCGAAGATACTAAAGGAAGGCATAGAAAAGAATATAGCCAATTCAATACTTATCAAGGTCAACCAGATAGGCACGCTGACCGAGACGCTTGACGCGATTGAAATGGCAAAGAGGGCGGGCTACACGGCGGTTGTATCGCACCGCTCGGGCGAGACCGAGGATGCGACCATAGCCGACATAGTGGTGGCCACAAACGCGGGCCAGATAAAGACCGGCTCGTTCTCAAGGACCGACAGGATAGCAAAGTATAATCAGCTGCTCCGCATTGAGGAAGAGCTCGGGGACAAGGCGCAGTATAACGGCAGGGCGAATTTCTATAACTTAAGATAATTTTAGATTTTAAATTTTATATTTAAGGAGGCCGCGGCAGTAACACCTGCCGCGGCTTTTTCTTTGAAAAACGTTTTTTTTGGTATAATAAAATAAATAAAAACCCGGAGGGTAATATATGAAAAAAAGTCATTTTTGGAGCGTTTGTGCGGCCGTGTTTTTCTTTGTTGTAATTATTTCAGGGTGTTCAAGCAATAGCCCGTCAGCGCCTTCGGCGCCTGTAAAGACGCTTTCTGACCCGTTTACATGGAAGCAACTCACGGTTACAAACCCTTTTACGCCTGCTGACTGGAATGACGCTGTTGTTTTTAACAACAAGATGTGGCTCATAGGAGGAAGGAAAATAGGCGGCGAAATAATAGCTGAAGTGTGGTCCTCGCCAGACGGAGCTGACTGGACGCTGGTCACAGGAAACGCGGCGTTTGGCCCCCGTTTCAGGCACCAGGCTGTGGCGTTTGGCAATAAAATATGGGTAATTGGCGGTACACCGAATAACGGTTCGGATGAGACGGCTTTAAACGACGTATGGTCCTCCACAAACGGGGCTGACTGGACATTGGTTACGGGAAACGCGGCTTTTGCAGCGCGTTACTCTTTTGGCGCCTGCAGTTACGGCGGCAAAATGTGGGTAATGGGAGGCTGCGAAAGCGACGTGGGATACACCTCGCTGTATAATGACGTGTGGAGCTCAACTGACGGCGTGACATGGACACAGGTGACGTCAGCCGCGGCTTTTCCGGAAAGGTGTGTTTTCAAGCCCGTAATACACAATAATAAAATGTACGTAATAGGCGGCGGCAGGGATTCTTATGAAACGTATCTTGGAATGTATTATACCTGGGGCGATAATGACGTTTGGTCTTCATCAAACGGCGCTGACTGGGAACAGTTGACAGGCAATGCCGGATTCTCACCCAGGACAGCCTTGACAGCGTTTTCCGCTGACGGAAGGCTGTTTGCCGGTTTCGGCTACACGAGTAACGAGATGGATGACATCTGGTACTCGGATAACGGAAAGCTATGGACCCTGATATCAAGGGACATTACAGGCACACCGCGTTTCAGGGCTCGCGCCCTGGTTTTCAATGGAAGGGCCTGGATAATAGGCGGCTCCAGCTGTGATGAAGGCTGCGCGCTCGCGGAAGTCTGGTACGCGGACTGAAAGTAAGAATTCCGCTTTTTGAAATGAAAATAAATTATACCGCGCTATTTATAGCGACGGCAATATGCTGCCTGGCCTGCAGCAAGGTTGTTCCCGCGCTGCCTGCTGAGCCGACGCTGACAGTTACCATGACCGTGACTGTCACGCTCACAGCGACGCAGACGCGTACGCCTGTAAACACCTCAACGCCTGTTGTTTACAGGTTTGAGCAGGGCGCATCAGGCTGGACCCTGAAGACGCCGGATGTTTACCCGCAGTCAGCGGGGTTTATTGACATGTTCACAAATACAGAGCCGGCTTTCATTTATGCGGGCGCAGGTTCGCTGGGAATTAACTGCTCACTTAAGGCCGCTCCAATGGCGCGCAGGGGTGATTTTTCGGTTGATTTGTCCGCGGAACCGGCCGGATTTTTCGGCAAGACCATTAGGGCAAGGATATATGTGACCGCCGGTCTTGCTTCACTTGCCTCAAATCCGTACGCGGTTTCGGGTTTTGTAGTGTCAGCAGGCACGGGCAGCGTATATTTCAGCGCGCCCTTTGCCATGACAAATACGGGCTGGAATGTTTTTTCATTGCCCGTATCATTTGACGCGGCTGTTTCAATGGCAGGCATCAGGGTAAGGTCGGAGGATGGCGCGAACGCGCTGACTTATGAAGGGATGATTTATATTGACGAGATATCATGGTAAAGGAGAGAACATGAAAAAAACATTAATAGCGGCTTTATTGTTAAACGTGGTTTTCCTGGCTGTTTCATGCGGCCAAAAGGTACTTGGCCCGGAACCTGCGGCAGCTGCTGCGACAGCTACACGTACCGTGGTGCCTGGTTCCTCGCCGACAGAAACACTTACAGCCACTGCCACGCCTGAGGATACGGGAACCGCGACCAGCACTGCCACGGCTACACCCACCTTCACGAGCACACAGCAGGCCTATGAATACCACTTTGATTCAGGGCTTGATGGCTGGACAGCTTCGGCGCCGCTCAGCGCAGCCAACCCTGCATCGGCGGCGTTCACGTGGATGGGCCACAATACCGATGCCCAGTACGTAAGCTCCGGCGCGGGCTCAATGGCAGTGGAAGTAAACATGACAAATGTCACGGCGGCAAAAAGGGGCGATGTCAGCATTGACCTGTCATCGGCCCCTGCTGACATGTCGGCAAGGACAATAACTGCATATATATGGACACCTGCCGGAATCGAGCTTCTTTCGCCCCCATACTGTTTCCAGGCGTTTTTAGCCACCTCGCTTCAGGCGGCATTCTCGGTAAATATGACCATAACCGCGTCAGGGTGGGTCAAATATGAGATACCTGCGCCTGCGGCGTCATGGTCAAGTTCCGTTGAATACGTCGGCATAAGGATGAGGAAGACGAACGGCACAACTACGCCTGACTGGTCGGGCAGGATATATATTGACGAGGTTTCCTGGTAATAAACCCGGAGCGGATTAAAAAAATATTACAGGAGGTTTTTCATGAAACTGAAAGTTGAGGTTGCCTTATGCGCTGCCGTACTTGCGTTTTTCGCGGGATGCGCGAAGGACTCGTCGCCGTCTTCGCCTGCAAATCCCGCGGTTGTCCTGTCGGATTGCACAACTTGGAAAAAAGCTGATGTGACTTCACCGTTTACCGCCTCTGACTGGCCCACGGCCCTTGTTTATGACAATAAAATGTGGCTGATAGGCGGCAGGGACAAAAACGGCAATACGCTCGCGGAAGTATGGAGCTCCTCAAACGGTACTGACTGGACGCTTACCACAGGCAACGCGGCTTTTGGGCCGAGATTCAGGCACGCGTCAGTGGTGTATAACAATAAAATGTGGGTGATTGGCGGCACGCCACTCGACGGGCAGAGCCCTGATGCGGTAAATGACGTATGGTCTTCATCAAACGGCGCGGACTGGACGCTGGTAACCGGTAACGCGCAGTTTGGCGCGAGGTTCAGCCACAGGGCCGTGGTATTCAACGGCAGGATATATGTAATGGCAGGAAATGAGCCCGGAGGAGGAAGCCTTTTAAATGATGTTTGGTCATCCCAAAACGGGGCTGACTGGACATTGGTGACGCAAAACGCGCTTTTTTCAGGAAGAAACAACCCCGAAGTTTTTGTTTTTAACGATAAAATCTGGCTGACAGGCGGTTACGACGCTGTGTCCGTATCACATATAAGCGGCAATAACTACGACGGTGAAACGAATGACCTCTGGAATTCCTCAAACGGCGCTGACTGGACGCTTGTAACGGGCAACGCGGCTTTCACCCCAAGGACAGGTCTTACAGCTTTTGCCGTTGACGGCAAGATTTTTGTCGGCATGGGATATGACGACAATATTGATGTTAACAATGACCTGTGGTTCTCAACAGACGGAAAATACTGGACACTTGTTACATGGAACCTGACCGACAGCGCGAGAATGAGGGCAAGAGCGCTTGTTTTCAGCGGAAAGGCATGGATACTCGGCGGTTCAACGTGCCCTGGAAACTGCCCGACCAACGAGGTCTATTTCGCGGATTGAACACCGGAAAATTCCGAAGGAAAAAAAATCAGATTAAACAAAAAAAAGTAGGGTTAAGAAAATGAGAAGACCGGAAGGATTTGCGGGTGTGGCAGTGATGGTGATGGTTGTCGCGCTGATTTTCTCGTCTTGCGGCGAAAACAAGTCGTCTGCGCCGTCGCCGGTTCCCACGGCTGTGCCTTTGGAACATTTCGCGGACTGGGACGCAGTAACGCTTAACGCGGAATTCTCGTCAAGGATGTGGCCGGCTGTCATGTCTTTTAACGGAAAACTCTGGGTTATCGCGGGCATGCAGGATCCCGGCGGCACAAAACTGAACGACGTTTGGAGCTCCACGAACGGGGCCTACTGGGTACAGGAAAAGGCCTCGGCTGAATTCTCGCCAAGGTTTCGGCATTCATGGACTGTCCATAACAACAAGATGTGGATAATTGGCGGCTCGGACGACAACAGCAATTACAATAATGATGTCTGGTATTCCTCAAACGGCGTTGACTGGCAGCTGGCTACGGGCAATGCCGGTTTTGAGCCCAGATTTGCCCATCGGTCAGTCTCCTTTGGCGGAAAGCTGTGGGTGATTTCCGGGCAGAATGCGGGCGATCCGTGGGTTACAAGGGATGCCTGGTATTCAACTGACGGAGTGGAATGGAAGGCCGCTACAAGGAACGCGAACTTCATTGAAGGCGTTGTCAGTTTTGCGTGCTTTACCTTTAACAATAAGATGTGGGTCGCTTGCGGCGAGTCGGATGACATGCATAATGAGGTATACAGTTCATCTGACGGCGTAATCTGGAACCCTTTCGTAAACATACCGTTTCTTACCAGGGTGGCGCCGACTTATTTTACTTACGGCGGCATGATGTACATAGGCGGCGGGTATGACGACATGACTGTCAATGACGTGCTGAAAGACATGTGGCGATCAAAGGACGGCTATAACTGGGAAAAGGTGACGGACGACCTCTCTTACGGCTACATGATGAAACAGGCTGCGGTAAATTTCAATAACAGGATTTATCTTGTTGGCGGCAGCACAAACCGCGAAGAAGGATATTCAGTAAACAGCGTCTATATGAGCAAATAAGCGCTAAAAAGCTGCCCTTGCTGAAGGCACGGGCAGCTTTTTATTTTTTAGTCGGCGTAATTCGCGAATAAAGCAGTTGCCTTTTCTTTTCGCGTAATATTGAAATATAAAAAGGAGAACCAGCATGCCGAATTTTGGCTTGTCCACGACTGGCGCTTTTCGCGCCTTTAAGAACAGGAACTACCGCCTGTTCTTTACGGGACAGGGCCTGGCTTTCACGGGCATGTGGATGCAGCAGGTTGCGCTCGGCTGGCTGGTTTACAGGCTTACCAATTCCGCGCTCATGCTGGGCCTTGTGGCTTTTGCCGGGCTTTTCCCGTCTGTACTGACCGCGCCGCTCGCGGGCTGGCTCTGCGACCGTTTTGAAAAAAAGCGGATAATAATAGCGGCGGATATAGCGCTCGGCATGTCGGCTTTCTGCCTTGCGGCGCTGGCTTTTTACGGTATTATAAGGCCATGGCACATAATCCTGGTAAACACGGTGATAGCTGCAGCTGGCGGATTTGAAATGACCACGAGGCATTCGCTTGTGCCCGACATCGTTGAGGACAAGCGGGACCTGATGAACACCATATCCCTTAATTCCGCCATGTTCAACGCGGCAAGGCTGATAGGGCCCGTGGCGGCGGGCGCTATTGTAGCGGCAGCTGGCGAGGCTGCCTGCTTTGCCGCTTATGGCCTCGGCAATATTGCGGCAGTGGCGGCCATATCCGCCATAAGGACAAGGCCGCAGAAAAAATGCGCTTCAAAAAACCCTGTGGAAGGGCTGAAAGAAGGCGCGGGATACTCGCTCGCGAACAAGCCGATACTGAATTCAATGATAATGCTCTCGCTTGTATGTTTTTTTGGCATGTCATGCTTTGTCCTGCTGCCGGCTTACGCCAGGGATATTCTCGGCGGCGGTCCGCATACGCTCGGTTTCCTGATGGGTTCAATGGGAGCGGGCGCGGTAATTGGCGCTTTTTTCCTAGCGTCAAGAAAAAAGCCTGAAAGGTTGGCTTTTTATGTAACCGTATTTACGAGCCTTCTCGGCCTGTCGTGCGCCGCTGTTTTTTTCATAAAAACACCCCTGCCGGCATATGCCGCTCTTTTCCTGGCGGGAATGGGCATGATAGCTTTCATGTCAGCCAACAACAGCACTATACAGACTTTGACAGAGGACAGGGTGAGGGGCAGGGTGACAAGCTTTTATATAATATCCTTTTCCGCGGCCGGGCCGCTCGGGAACCTGCTTGCGGGTTACCTTGCAAAACGGGCCGGGGTTCAGGCGGTTTTTCTTATGTGCGGCATCGCTTCCACGGCTGTGGCGGCGTGGTTTGCGGCTTTCGCCATGGACGGGACGGGAAAAGCGCTTAAGAAAGCGGGAGTGGCAGCGCTGTCAGCGCCGGCTGAGTGAGGGCGAGGCAAGGCATGTTTTTCAATTGCCCCGGAGAATGAAAATGTTTTCAATGCTTGTGCTGAAAAATCGCGCCATTCTGAAAGCCAAAGGCAGGGAAGGGTCATATCTGCCGCTTTCAATGGCGATAATTGTCTGGCGCGTCACTTTCAGCGCCTTGGCAAGCTCTTCCTGCGTAATGTTCCTCTCCGCGCGCAGAACCTTCAGCCGGTTTTCCATCTTATCCCGCCTGTTTTTTGTTTATTATGAGATACGCGGCAAGGTCCATGATAAGCAGGCCGCAGACGCTGTAGCAAAGAGTGTAGCCGACAGCTTTTATCTCCGCGGGACCGCTCCTGTGAGTTATGAGTATCGCGATGCCCGCTATGGCCGCGACTGCGCAGAATATTGTCATGGCCGTTCTCGCTGATAGCGCGCTTATCATGCGCTGCCTCTCGTCCTCGTATGTTATTTCGCGGAACTGTTTCCTGAAAAAAACAAGCGTGAGCATCCCTGTGGCAACCGCAATGACGGGGATTATCAGGCTGTTTAACAGTATCCCTGCAAGCAGGACTGCGGCAGTGCATGCGGTAATTAGCGCTGTTATGAAACGGTACTTTTTCTCATCCATATAAGCCTCCTTAAACCGGATTTTTTATATTATTATTGTAAAGCATAATTTACATTTTGTCAAGTTGATTTTACATTGATTTCTGACAGGTAATATGCTATAATATCACAAAAGAGGTGATAGATATGAAATTAATCACAATCGTTATAGCATTTAGCTTAATTACAGGAGGATTAAACGCCATGGAAAAAAAAGCCGTATTCGCCGGAGGGTGTTTTTGGTGTATGGAAGGGCCTTTTGAGGCTGAGCCCGGGGTTCTGGATGTGCGGGCGGGATATACGGGCGGCAAGACAAAGAACCCCTCATACGGGGAAGTGTCCACAGGAAGTACAGGGCACATTGAGGCCATAGAAATAACCTATGACCCGTCAAAAGTATCATATGAAAGGCTGCTTGAGATATTCTGGCGCCAGATAGACCCGACTGACGATACAGGCCAGTTCGCGGACAAGGGCAGCCAGTATGTGACCGCGGTGTTTTATGCGGATGACGCGCAGAAAAAGGCGGCTGAAAAGTCAAAAAAGGAGCTTGAAGATTCAGGCATTTTCAAAAAAAAGATAGTCACAAAAATAAGGCCGGCTTCGGAGTTTTATTATGCCGAGGACTATCATCAGGATTACTATAAAAAAAACCCCCTGCACTACAACCTGTACAAGAACGGATCCGGAAGGGCGGGGTTTTTAAAAAAAGTCTGGGGAAAGTGAAGTGCCGCTGACGGAGGAATTGAGAAATTTTATGTCAGTTCATCCTGTTGAAAGTTGTGGTAATATCATTTATCTGAAAGGCAATTACAAAACGGAGAAAAAATGAAATACGCCGGTCTTACGGAGTTAGGATGGACAGAAGGGCTTGAAGCGGACTTTACCCCTTATGGACAGCAGGGTTTTCAGCCCGCCAGAGTCATTGCCGAATACAGGGAACGCTATATTGTTGAAACAATAAACGGGGAAATGCCGGCCGAAGTGACCGGCAGGTTTGAGTTCTCGGCATCCTGTTCCGCCGACTTTCCCAAAACAGGGGACTGGACAGCTGCGCAGGTCTTTGAAGGCGAGAAAAAAGCCATTATACACGCCGTCCTGCCGCGGCGCACATGCTTTTCCAGAAAAGCGGCGGGGCTGAAAGCCGAGGAACAGGTTATTGCGGCAAACGTTGACTTGCTGTTTATTGTCCAGGGGCTGGACAATAATTACAATACGATGCGCCTCATCAGGTACATAACTGCCGCTGATGCGGCAAAAATTCCGCCGCTTGTGATACTTAACAAGGCGGACTTGAATTGCGAAGCTGAAAAAATAGCCGCTGAAACCGCTGAACTTGTAAAACCCGTCCGCGTTCTTCTTGTGAGCGCGAAAACAGGGCAGGGCATGGACACGCTCAAGTCAATCATGAAATCCGGGATGACGCACGCTTTTGCCGGTTCTTCGGGCGCGGGCAAGTCTACGCTGATAAACGCAATTGCGGGCAGGGAAATAGCCCTTACAAGCGAGGTGAGGGAGGATGACTCGCGCGGCAGGCACACCACTGTCACGCGACAGCTTTACAGGCTGGCGGGATACGGGCTTGTCATGGACACTCCCGGCATGCGCGAGCTGGCTCTCTGGAACGAGGCCGGCATTAACAGCCCGGGCTTTGACATAATATCAGCTTACGCGGAAAAATGCAGGTACAAGGACTGCTGCCATGAACATGAGCCGGGCTGCGCCGTCAGGCAGGCGGCAGAGCAGGGGCTGATACCCGCTGAAATAATGGAAAGCTACAGGAAACTGAAAAAAGAGGCTGAGTATGCCGCCACAAAGACGGACTTTAAGGCGTCCATGGAAAAGAAAAGAAAGGACAAAATACTCGGCAGGCTGATAAAGCAGGTGACAGGCATTAAAAAAGCAAAACGCGGATGAAAACTGAAAAAACCCTTTAAATCCGCCGCGGTTATTGTATAATATCGTCCGTGTTAAAAATCATATCAGGAGGCATGAAATGTATAAAATTGTCTTGATCCGCCACGGCGAATCAACGTGGAACAAGGAAAACAGGTTTACGGGCTGGACAGACGTTGACCTTTCCGAAAAGGGGGTTTTGGAAGCGAAAAAAGCCGGGCAGGTGCTTAAAAAAGAAGGTTATGTATTTGACCTTGCCTACACGTCAGTGCTCAAAAGGGCGATAAAAACTCTTTATACAGTGCAGGAGGAAATGGATCTTTTATGGATTCCGGTAATAAAGAGCTGGCGTCTGAACGAACGTCATTACGGCGCTCTTCAGGGGCTTGACAAGTCGGAAACAGCGGCTAAGCACGGTGAGGACCAGGTCAAGATATGGCGCAGGGCATACGATATAGCTCCTCCAAAGCTTGAGCCGACTGACCCTAGGAGCCCGATGAACGACCCCCGCTACGCCTCGTTGAAGCCTTCGGAAAAACCGCTTACAGAGTGCCTGAAGGATACTGTGGCCAGGGTACTTCCGCTCTGGAACAAGGAAATAGTGCCAATGATAAAGAAAGGCAAAAAAATAATAATAGCCGCGCACGGGAATTCACTGCGCGCGCTTGTAAAATACCTGAGCAATATACCGGATTCCGACATAGTTAACCTTAATATACCTACGGCTATGCCGCTGGTTTACGAGCTGGGCAAGAATATGAAGCCCATAAAGGATTACTATTACCTCGGCGATCCTGAGGAAGTGAAAAAGGCCATGGAAGCGGTCGCGA
Organism: uncultured Spirochaetia bacterium; assembly: GCA_964398505.1. GTDB lineage: Bacteria > Oederibacteriota > PGYV01 > PGYV01 > CAYNMZ01 > CAYNMZ01. The sequence continues at coordinate 21,888 of CAYNMZ010000005.1, read as the reverse complement.
ACCAGGGAAAAGCGAAAAAATAGAAATCCAATTTTAGTCCGGAATCCGGGATCCGGAGTCCGGAATCAGGAGTGCCGGGTCAATGCGGATTATTTCGTGGAATGTAAATGGCATACGTGCGGTTCACGGCAAGGGCCTGTTCCTGCCGCTTTTCAAGGACAAACCTGACATATTGTGCGTGCAGGAAACAAAGGCGCAGGAGGATGTGTTTCCGCAGGACCTGAAGGATATAAAAGGGTATAAATTTTACCTTTGCTCAGCTGAAAAAAAAGGCTACAGCGGCACCGCAATATGGACAAAACAGGAGCCTGCCTCGGTAAAATACGGCTTTGGCAAAAAGGAATTTGACTCAGACGGCCGGACACTTATCGCGGATTACGGCAAATACGTCCTTTACAACATATACTTCCCGAACGGCGGACGCGGGCCCAAGTGGGTTGAATACAAGCTGAAGTTTTATGAGGAATTCCTGAAACACGCGGAAAAGAACAGGAAAAAGGGAAAGGCCGTGATAGCCTGCGGGGACGTTAATACTGCGCACAAGGAAATAGACCTGGCAAGGCCGAAGGAAAACGAAAACTCCACGGGCTTTCTTCCCGAGGAACGGGCTTTTCTTGACAAGCTTGTCTCAAGGGGCTATATAGACACTTTCAGGGAGTTCAACAGGGAACCGGGAAACTACACGTGGTGGGATTATAAGACCGGAGCGAGGGCCAGGAACATAGGCTGGAGGATAGATTATTTTTTCGTAAACGCGGAACTCAAGAATCGCCTGAAAGCGGCTTTTATCATGGATAAGATAATGGGCTCTGATCACTGCCCCGTAGGTATTGAAATAGAACTATAAACCAAACAGGAGGGAGAAATGAGAATGAACACCTGGACACTTATTGTCGGAGCGTTTCTTGTGCTTATGGGCACGAGCATCATACTGAAAGGATTCGGCATTAATATCCCGTTTTTCAGGTTCGCTTTCGCGGCGCTGGTCATATTCATAGGGATAAGGATACTTTTTCCAGGAAAAAGCGTGACTTGCTGCGGCGGGCCCATACAGACAACCGGAAGGGAGACTATGTTCGCGGAAAGCAGGCTTGAAGGCACGGACATGGCCGGCGAATACAGCGTGATTTTCGGGTCAAGCAAGATGGACCTCACAAAAGTTGAGATTAAGGACAAACCTGTAAGCATTAAGCTTGATGTGGTTTTCGGCGGCTCTGAAATTAAAATTGACGCTTCCAAACCCGTTAAGATAAGCGCCAGCGCGGTGTTCGGAGGGGTAAGCCTTCCAAACGGCAGCGCGGCAGCATTCGGCTCCAGCGCATACAGCACGCCTTCATATAAGGAAGGCAGCCCCGCGATTGAGCTGGAAGTAAATGCGGTTTTCGGGGGCGTGGAAATAAGGCAATAAATTTTTTATAATTTAATAAAATTAATGACCTTGTTTTTATAGCGAAAAAAACTATTTTGCAATACAAAAGGACTTAAAACTTGACAAAATAGTTTGTAATTGTATATAATATCACAAAGAATTAAAGAGTTTAAATTATAGGAAAAAAACGAGCTTATAAGGAGGATGAGGAAATGGGAATGACTCAGGCAGAGGCGATTGCTGAAAGGCTGAAGCAGGAAGCAAAAAGGCTATATGGTGGCGCCTTAGTGAGGGTGTCTCTGGAAGCTTTTCCCAATGATGACGGCGCTGACATATACATTTATGCGCCGAAAAAGTACTCTGATATGCTTTTGACAAAGCTTAAAGCCGCAAAAATGACATTCCTTAAAAATACAAAGGTGGACGGGTCCAAGGTAAGGATATTGATGGAAGACATAGAGAATATAAAACCTGAACTTAAGGAAAAACTGATGGCCGAACTTGGCCAGCAGCCCAAATAAACAATAAATATAAATAAGGGAAAAAGCTGTCACAAATGCAGTTAGATAAAAGACGGGAAAAGTCTCGCCTTTTGTGTCATTTTGATTATTTAAGGAGATTAAATGCCTAAAAAGACAAGGAACCGCAGCGTAACGCTTCTTTTGGTTCCGGATGACAGCGCCAGGGTTTTCAGCATAAAACTTAATGCGAAGCTTTTTGCCGCGTTATTTCTTGCCTGGCTTGTATCTCTCGGATTCACCGCGTATATCATATCAAGGCATGTAAATTACCGCGCCAGTGAGGAATACTTAAAGTACCTGAAAGTAAAACACAGGGAGTTCGCAAGGGAACTTATTGAGGCCAGGGATACTGTAAAAAGGGTATCAGAGGTTGACAAACAACTTCGAGACCTTCTCCAGCTTAAAAGCAGAGCCGGTATAATTAAATATACCGGGTTCGGCGGGCCTTCGTACATAGACACAAAACTGCTTGAGAATGAGATAAAAAATAACGACGAAAACATATCCAGGAAGGCTTTTGAGCTCGCTGTCAGGTACATTGACGAGCAGGCGCTTTCAAACGAGAATAGTTTCCAGGAAATAGTTAAATATATTACTGAGCAGAGGGCAAAACTCACGGCAGTGCCTTCGGGTTGGCCCGTAAAGGGCTGGATAACATGCGGCTTCGGGTCGCGTATAGATCCTTTTTCAGGCGCTCTTTCGTTCCATCAGGGAGTTGATATTGCCAATGACACGGGAACGCCTGTAAAGGCGACAGCCGACGGCGTAGTCCATTACGCGGATTTTGAGCGCGGCGGTTACGGAAATCTTGTTACACTTAATCACGGCAACGGCTACATGACCCGCTACGGCCACCTTCAGAGATTTGTGGTGAGCCCGGGACAGCATGTGAAAAAGAACCAGATTATAGCTTATGTGGGTTCAAGCGGAAAATCAACGGCTTCGCACCTGCACTACGAAGTGCTGTTAAACGGCATAGCGGTCAATCCTGTGAAATATATCAACAAGGAAGTCGCTTTAAAATAAAAAATCCGGCTTATAAAATACGGTTAAAAAAGGGGTAAAAGAATTGTTCGGAGTGGGAAACGCAATTGAAACTCTTATAGGAAAGTCTTGTGAAATAAAGGGCGATATAATATCGAAAAATGCCGTAAGGGTGGACGGCAAGGTTGAGGGCAGGATAAAAAGCTCGGAAACCGTGGTGGTTGCCGAAAACGCGTCCGTAAAAGGGGACATAGAGGCGAAGTTTGTCGTAATAGGCGGCAAGGTGACGGGCGATGTCATAGCGTCAGCAAAGCTTGAGATATTGTCAACAGGCGAGCTTTACGGCGACATCAGGACGCCAAAGCTTATGATATCCGAAGGCGTCATATTTGAGGGCACGTGCGAAATGGAAAAGGCAGTACAGGAAGCCTCAGCGGTTAAAAAATAAAACCTATTTTAAATTAACAATTGTAAATTTCAAATTACAAGTGAAAACCTGAAATAAAAAATCGGATACAGCCGGAAGATTTTAATTTGCGGCAACAAACAAAAAAGGAGTTTCAAATGACGCGTGTAAGGTTTGCCCCGAGCCCGACAGGATATTTACACATAGGCGGCGCAAGGACCGCGCTTTTCAATTGGCTTTACGCGCGGCATACGGGCGGGAAATTCATACTGCGCATCGAGGACACTGACAGGGAGAGATCCACAAAGGAATCAGAACTTGAAATACTTGAAGCGCTGAAATGGCTGGGCCTTGACTGGGACGAGGGTCCAGGCAAGTCTCCGGATGATTCCATGTATTACCAGACACGGCGTCTGCCTGTTTACCATAAGTACGCGGAAAAACTTCTTGCGGAAGGGAAGGCCTATAAATGTTTTTGCACAAGGGAAGAACTGGACGCTGAGCGGAAAAAAGCCGAAGCGGAAAAGAGGGCCTTTAAATATGACGGGAGATGCGCGGGCCTTTCGGCCGGGCAGGTAAAAGCAAATGAGGCGGCCGGAAAGCCGTACACGGTACGGCTTAGGATACCCCGGGAAGGTGAAACCGTGATCAACGATATCATTCGCGGCGAGGTAAAGGTGCAGAACGCCACGCTTGACGACATGATAATACTTAGACAGGACAAAATGCCGATTTATAATTTTGTGGTCGTGGTTGACGATGTGGAAATGGGCATAACGCATGTAATAAGGGGCGAGGATCACCTGTCAAACACGCCGCGACAGCTTCATATATATAAGGCGCTGGGCTTCCCTGTGCCGCAGTTCGCGCACATACCACTGATACTCGGACAGGACAAGAGCAAGCTGTCAAAGAGGCACGGCGAGGTTTCTGTCCTGAAATACAGGGAAAACGGCTATTTGCCTGATGCCATGTTCAATTACCTGGCTTTCCTGGGCTGGGCGCCTGAGGGAAACGAGGATTTTCTTTCCAGAGAGCAGATAGTGGAAAAATTCTCGCTTGAGCGCATACACAAGTCTGGCGCCATGTTTGACAACGTGAAGCTCGGCCATTTCAACGGCCTGTATATAAGGAAAATGGCACTTGATGAGCTGACAAAATTATGCCTTCCTTATTTGAAGTCGAGCGGACTTGTGGATGAGCGGACAGATATGGCTTATGTGAAAAAGATAGTCGGCCTTCAGCAGGAAAAAATGAGGACGCTAAAGGAAGTGTCGGATTTGTCCGTGTATTTCTTCAGGGACGATTATCCTTTCACCGATGAGGCGAAAAAAGTCTGGGAAAAGAATGCCGCTGACCGGGTCAGGGTCGTTGAGATGTTCAGGAAGATAATAAGCGAGATTGGCGTGGACAAGGCAAGGGTTGAGGAACGGCTGAAGGCGGACATGGAAGAGGCCGGCATAAAGCCGAAGGTTTATATGCACGTAATCAGGGTGGCCATATCAGGCTGCACGATGGGCCCGGGTTTGTACGATATCTCGGAAGCGCTTGGAAAGGACAGAACAATAGCAAGGTTGGACAGGATGCTTGCTTCATTGTCTTAGGCCCTGTCTGAGGGTTAAAAATGCCGTCAATTATTGAAATAATAAAAAACAGGAAGTCCTGCCGCTCTTACGCTGAGCGTGAACCGGAGCCTGAAAAAATCGCGGTGCTTGAGGGATTTATGGCGGAAAACAACCGCGGTTTTTTCGGTTCTGACATCAAATTTAAGCTTATCAAATTTAATGAAACCCCGAAGGAAGCGCTCAAGGAACTGGGCGCATACAGCATTATAAAAGGCGCCAAACTGTTTATCGCGGGCATTGTAAAAAAGCAGGGCAGGTACCTTGAAGATTACGGATATTGCATGGAAAAAAACATACTCAAGGCCGCCGGGCTTGGGCTGGCCACTTGCTGGCTGGGCGCGACTTTTAACAGGGGCGGTTTTTCCGAAAATATGCGCGCCGGCGATGGCGAGGTTGTGCCTGCGGTAACGCCCGTGGGTTACGCGGCTGAAAAAAGGCGGCTTGCCGAAAATGTTATGCGCGCCGCGATCGGAGCTGACAGCAGGAAACCTGTGGAAGAAATATACTTTGCGGGAAGTTTCGGCAACCCCGCCAGACCGCAGGATGTTATAAAGGAGGCCATGAATTGCGTCCGCCTCGCGCCGTCGGCATCCAACAAGCAGCCCTGGCGGGTGCTGGATGAAACCCGGAGACAATCAGGCGCGGCTGAGGTACGTTTTCTTCATTTTTTCCTGGAGAGGGACAAGGGCTATATTTACCCTGAGGGGCAGAACATTGACATGGGAATTGCCATGTGCCACTTTGAATATGCCTGCCTTGAGCTTGGGGCAGGCGGAAGATGGGTTGTTGAGAAACCCTCCTGCGACCCCGGCGGCCGTGAATATATCGCAAGCTGGTTTTTCCTGTGACATTAAGCCGGGCGGGCGCCTGAACGAAAAGTTCCTTACCAAAGCCCTCTCTTGACCTTTACCACGCCGCCGAATATCTGGCCAATGGCCACCACGTCATTTCCGTGCACCATCTTGCACAGCCCGGATATCTGCCTCAAACTGTGGTTCACCTGCATGCCGTTTTTCACTTTCTCAAGCATGTTCTGGTTGAGTATTACAGGCGGCAGGTCGTAAAGCGCGTTCATTACGGGCACAAGGGCTTTTTGAATGTCGTCTATTTCGGATGCTTTTTGTGCTTCGTTTACGCTGAACTTGCCTATAGATGTCCTTTTCAGGCCTGCAAGTACTCCGCAACTGCCGGCCTTTTCCCCGAGATCGCGGGCGAGCGAACGCATGTAAGTCCCAGTCATGCAGGAAACGCTTAATTTCGCTGTATTGCCGGAAACCGAAATCAGAGATATTGAATTTATTGTGACCTGGCGCGGTTCTGGTTTTACTTCAACGCCCGCGCGCGCCAGTTCGTAAAGTTTTTTACCGTCTTTTTTTATCGCTGAAAATGCCGGCGGGACCTGAGAAATCACGCCCGTGAAAGACGGGATTGCCTGTTTTATGAGCGCTTCAAGGCCGTCCGGAACGGGCTTTTCCTCAACTGTCTCGCCTTCAAGGTCGTCGGTATTTGTCCGCTTTCCGAACAGCACTTCTATCTCGTACACCTTTTCGTCGGGCATGTAATCGCTGAGCTTGGTTGCCTTGCCCACAAGCGCGATAAGCAGGCCCTCTGCCATGGGGTCAAGTGTGCCGGCATGGCCTATTTTCTTGAGCTTGAACTTGCGTTTTAACTGCTCTATTGTGTCAAAAGACGTGGGACCCTTTTCCTTGCTGATAAGAAGTATTCCGTCCATATGGCTCCTTTTTGTTTTTTACGGGTTGAATAGTAAACGATTTTCGCAAATAAAGCAACTGAATAAAAACAGCGCCCAGAAGAAACATGTGATTGATAAACCGCTTATTGTGTGATATTATCATATTCCGCGGTAAAAACCGCTATCACAGGAGGAAGGCATGAAATACCTTGTAATCGGCAACGGGGTGGCAGGGATATCTGCTGCCGAGGCCATAAGGAACAGCGACAAGTCAGCTGAAATAACGGTACTGAATTCCGAAAGATACTATCATTATTCGCGGCCGCGCGTCATAGAGTTCCTGTCCGGCAGGACACCGCTTGAAAAAATAACCATCAAGAACGCGGATTTCTACGAGAAAAACTACATACGGCTTGTAATGCTTGTGAATGTGATAAAAATTGACGTCATCGCCAAAAAGGTCCTGCTTGAAGGGGGCATAGAGGAGGATTATGACAGGCTAATAATAGCCGCTGGCGCAAATTCATTTATGCCGCCTGTACCGGGTTCGGACTATGAGGGCGTTTTCACGCTGAGGACGATAGACGACGCGAAAGCGATAATGGAATACGCAAAGGGCAAAAATACCGCCCTGCTTATAGGAGGCGGGCTTCTCGGCATAGAGGCTGCCATGTCGCTTACGGCGCTTGGGTTGAAAACGACAATCGTGGAGTTCTTTGACAGGCTCCTGCCGCGGCAGCTTGACAGTGAAGGCGCGGCAATGCTTAAGGCAAAGCTTGAGGAAAAGGGGCTTAAATTCCTGCTGCCCAGGCAGACAGCTTCCATAGAGAAGACAGCCGGCGGGCTTAAGGCCAATTTCAAGGATAATACTCATGCTGAAGCCGGGCTGATACTGTTTTCAGCGGGTATAAGGCCAAACCTAAAAATTATTGAAGGCACCGGGATCTTGGCAGACAAGGGAATAAAGGTCAACAATTACATGGAAACGAGCGTGAGGGACGTTTATGCCTGCGGCGACATCACCGAATACAACGGTATGGTTTACGGCATTTGGCCCGCGGCAAAGGAGCAGGGCACAATAGCCGGCCAGAACGCCGCGGGCGGCCGTGTTGAGTATAAGGGAAGCGTGCTGTCCACGAAGCTAAAAGTCGCGGGCATAGAGCTCGGCTCGCTTGGAAGTGTTGAGCCCGGTGAGGGTATTGAGGTTTATACTGAGAAAACTGATGCTGTTTTCAAGAGGCTGTATATAAAGGAAGGCAGATTAGCGGGCGCCATACTACTTGGCGACGCTTCGGCATATCAGAAACTCCAGGAAGCAATGAAGAATCAGGTTATTATAAAAGAACCAAAATCGCTGTTATAAATAAAAGTATTGACAAAAAGCGGATAATATTATAAAAATGTAATTGAAACAAAATTATAACAATAACAAGGAGGAGAAAATGATAGGCAAAAGAATGGAAGAAGGATTAAACAAGCAGGTTAATGCCGAGTTTTACTCATCATTTTTATATCTTGCTATGTCAGCTGATTTTGAGTCAAAAAATTTAAAAGGTTTTGCTCACTGGATGAAAGCGCAGGCTGCGGAGGAATATGATCACGCTATGCGCATATACAAGCACATTGTAGAGAGGGGCGGAAAGGTCAAACTGACAGCCATTGACGGGCCCAAGTCTGAGTGGAAAAACGCTCTTGAGGCTTTTGAGGACGCGTACGCTCACGAGCAGAAAGTAACGGGAATGATATACAAGCTTGTTGAAATGGCGAAAGACGAAAAGGACTACGCGGCTGAATCAATGCTCAAGTGGTTCGTGGACGAGCAGGTTGAGGAAGAGGCGCAGACTCTTGAGGTCGTTGAACAGCTGAAGATGATAGGAGACTCAAAGGGCAGCCTTTTCCAGATAGACCACAAGCTCGCCAAGAGGAAAGAAGATTAAAAAATGCCCGCGATCAGGGAACCCAAGGAAGTCAACGATTTCTTAAGAGCGCACGGGGTCAAGCCTTCTTACATAAGGCTAAAGGTCATGCAGTACCTGTTCTCGACCCGCGATCACCCGAACGCGGACAGCATATACAGGAAAATAAGCAGGGAAGTGCCCACGCTGTCAAGGACCAGCGTTTACAATACGCTGAAGGCCTTTACCGGGGCCGGAATTGTAAAAGAAGTGATGACAGAGGAAAATGAGATACGCTACGACGCTTTCACGGAAAGACACGGACATTTCAAGTGCGTAGCCTGCGGCAGCCTTGAGGATGTGGAATTAAAGTGCGTCTCCTGCTGTGAAGGCAAGGACAGCGCGGGCAGGAAAATCTTTGACGAGCAGGTTTACATGTTCGGCTTGTGCGCCTCGTGCGCGAAAAAAGCCGCGGACAAGGAAACCGCTTCGGGGAACTGAAGGACGCAAATGAAACGGAGGGCTTTATGGCTGTAAGGGAAATAACGAAGGGCGTTTATTTCGTTGGCGCCATGCACTGGGACAGGCGGCTTTTTGACGAGCTGATTCCCCTGCCTGACGGCACAAGCTATAATTCTTACATTGTAAGGGGTTCTGAAAAGACAGCCCTGATAGACGCTGTTGACCCTGCCACAATAAGCCAGCTTGAGGAAAACCTGAAAAAGCTCGGCATAAAAAAACTTGATTATGTGGTCTCAAACCACGCCGAACAGGACCATTCCGGCGGCATAACCTGGGTGCTTCAGGAGTTCCCGGGCACAAAGGTGGTCACAAATGAAAAGTGCAAATCAATGCTGATGGACCTTCTTCCAATACCTGAAAAAGATTTCGTTGTAATAAAGGAAGGCGACACGCTCGCTCTCGGAGGCAAGACGCTTGAGTTCTACATGACGCCTTGGGTGCACTGGCCGGAAACGCAGTCAGCTTTCCTTAAGGAGGACGGTGTCCTTTTCTCCTGCGATTTTTTCGGCGCGCACATGGCCACGGCCGACATCTTTGACGCCGAGCACTTTTACAGGCCGGCGAAGCGGTATTTCGCCGAGATAATGTCGCCTTTCAGGAACAATGTAAGGAACAACCTGCAAAAGGTCGGGAAGCTGGATATAAAAGTAATATGCCCCTCACACGGTTATATACATAAAAACCCGAAGCCGATAATGGACGCTTACGGCGAGTGGTCGTCGGAAAACGTGAAGAACGAGGCTGTGCTGGCTTATGTGTCTATGCACGATTCAACGAAGAAAATGGCCGAATACCTGCGGGAGGCGCTGATAGAGCGCGGCGTCAACGTGCATTTTTTCAACCTGACATCTGCCGATGTGGGAGATCTTGCCATGTGCCTTGTGGATTCGGCGACCCTGATACTCGGCGCGCCTACGGTACTGGCCGGGCTTCATCCTGTCGCGGCTTCAACCGCGTATCTTGCCAATGCCCTGCGGCCGAAGACAAAATTCATATCGCTTATAACGTCATTTGGATGGGGAGAAAAAGCGTCCGAGACAGTGAAGGGCATGCTGGGAAATTTCAAGGCCGAGCTGCTTGCGCCCGTTATAGCAAAAGGATACCCCAAGGAAGCGGATTTCAAGGAACTTGACAGGCTGGCTGATGAGGTGGCGGCTAAGCACAAGGAGCTGGGACTGATTAAGTAGTGTATATTTGATAATTGATATTTGATAGTGAAGGAAGAAATAAGACTTTTTAACTATAAAATATCAAATATAAACTATAAAATTACTCGGAGGTGTTTTATGGCAAAAAGGCTTGAGATTTATAAGTGCCTAAAGTGCGGAAATGTGGTTGAGGTGATTGCCGGCGGCGCGGGCGAGCTGGTATGCTGCGGTGAGCCGATGAAGCTCATGGACGAGAAGAACAAGGAAGGCGCCGGCGAAAAGCATGTGCCTGTTGTGGAAACAAAGGACAACGGAGTGCTTATAAAGGTTGGCTCAGTGCCTCACCCAATGGACGCCGACCACTGGATACAGTTTATAGAAGTAATAAGGAAGGACGGCAAGGTGGGCAGGAAAGACCTGAATCCCGGCGACAAGCCAGAGGCCTTCTTTATCATGAAGCCTGAGGACATATTGTCTGTCAGGGAATTCTGCAATAAACACGGGCTGTGGAGCAAGTAAATTTACAATTTGGAATTTGCGATTCTGAATTTGGAACAGGTCGCATTAAAATTGTAAATTAAATATTCAAAAAACCGGAGGTAAACATGGCAAGCTTGAAGGGCACACAGACGGAAAAAAACCTGCTCGCGTCATTCGCGGGCGAGAGCCAGGCTAGGACAAGGTACACGTATTTCGCTTCGCAGGCTAAAAAAGAGGGGTATGAGCAGGTAGCGGCTTTCTTCCTTGAAACCGCTGACAATGAAAAGGAACACGCGAAGAGGTTTTTCAAGTTCCTTGAGGGCGGGCCTGTTGAGATTACGGCAACGTATCCTGCCGGCATCATAGGCACGACAGAGGAAAACCTGCTGGCCGCTGCCGAGGGCGAGAAAGAGGAGCACGGCATACTCTATCCCGAAGCTGAAAAGACGGCGGAAAAGGAAGGCTTCAAGGAAGTGGCTGCGGCCTTCAGGTATATAGCGAAGGTTGAGGCAGAGCATGAGGCCAGGTACCGCAAGCTTCTCGCGAACATAAAGAGCGGAGAGGTATTCAAGAGAAAGGACCCGAAGACGCGCTGGAAATGCAGGAACTGCGGCTACGTGCATGAAGGCCCGGACGCGCCGGAAAAATGCCCGGCCTGCCTGCATCCTAAGGCGTATTATGAGATAAAGGAAACAAATTACTGATTAAATAGCCGGGCCCTGCGCCATGCGGACAAACCAAGGCGCAGGGCCGGACAAGCCTGAAGGGGTAAAATGCCCAAAAAAGCAAAAGCCTTGAAAAAGACGGCAGCGTTACAGGCCGGCGTTGCAGGACTCACCATAGTCCTTGCCGGTGAGGCAGGACAGGGCGTGCAGTCGATTGAAACCATGCTTGTTGCCGCGCTTAAAAAGCACGGCTTTAATGTTTTCGCGACAAAGGAATACATGTCCCGCGTGAGAGGCGGGGTAAATTCCACAGAAATCAGGGTATCGGATACCCCTGTGCGAAGCCATGTTGACAGGATAGACCTGCTTATACCTTTAAATAATGAAGCCATACCACATCTTGAAAAAAGGATATCAAAGTCAACCGTAATACTCGGGGACAGCACGCAGGTTCATGACAGCCGGCTCATAAACATACCTTTCCAGCGCATAGCTTCGGAATTTGGAAACCCGATTTTCTCAAACACCGTGGCTGCCGGTACGGTATGCGGGCTCCTTGGTGTTGATGAAAATATCTTGTTTTCCATTGTTATGGAAATGTTTTCCAAAAAGGGTGAAGATATTGCGCAGAAGAACGCTGACGCGGCCAAAAGCGGCTATGAAATCGGCAAGGACCTGAAGGAAGAAAAAATAGCCGGGTTCAACGTGAAAAAGGGCGCGGATACAGCGGGCCACATCATGTTAAACGGCGCTGACGCCGTGGCCATAGGCGCCATAGCCGGCGGCTGCAACGCGTGTTTCGCTTACCCCATGACGCCTTCAACCGGCGTTTTTACTGCCATGGCAGGCTATTCTTCCAGGCTGCCCGTTGTCGCCGAGCAGGTTGAGGATGAAATAGGCGTGATAAACATGGCGCTGGGCGCGTGGTACGCGGGAGCAAGGGCTCTTGTCTCAACTTCCGGAGGCGGCTTCGCCCTCATGACAGAAGGACTTTCCCTCGCGGGCATGACAGAGACGCCTGTGGTGATACACCTTGCCCAGAGGCCGGGCCCGGCCACGGGTCTTCCGACAAGGACAGAGCAGGCGGATTTAAACCTCGCGCTGTACGCTGGCCATGGTTTTTTCCCGAGGATAATACTGGCTCCGGGAAGCGTTGAGGAAGCTTTCAGGCTTTCTGCGGAGGCATTCAATCTCGCGGACAGGTTCCAGGTGCCGGTTTTTATAATGACAGACCAGTATTTTGTGGATTCATATTACAATACTGCCGGGGTTTCACATGATAAAGCCAAAATCGTGAACAGCGTCATTGAAACACAGGAAGGTTACAAACGCTACGCTTATACCAAGGATGGCATCTCGCCCCGTGGCATACCCGGTTATGGCAGGGGACTTGTGGCGGCTGATTCTGACGAGCATGACGAGGAAGGCAGGATTACCGAGGACCTTGACGGGGTCAGGATGAAAATGGCCCAAAAACGGATGAAAAAAGCTGAAGCTGTGAGGCGGGCCGCGATGAGGCCGGAACTTATTGGGCCTAAAAAATATAAAAAACTGATAGTGAGCTGGGGTTCCAACTATAATACAATTATTGAGGCGCTTGATTCTATGGCCGCGAAGGACACGGCGTTCCTTCATTTCCCGCAGGTTTACCCGATTCATTCCTCGGCACTGAAATATTTAAAGGCCGCGAAAAAGGTCATATGCGTGGAAAACAACCAGACCGGCCAGTTCGCTGACCTTATAAAAGCGGAGACAGGTTATAATATTGAAAACAGGGTGCTGAAATACAACGGAATGCCGTTTTCGGTTGAAGAGCTGGGTTCAAAAATAAAGAGTTTAATATAAAATCCGGAGTCATGGTCGGAAACAAGGCGGTTTTTAGCAGTTGATTCCGGAATCCGGACTATGAAGTGAAGCTAGTAAAGGAGATATGCATGGACAATTTATTCGACCGCCCGGGAGAGACGGCCTGGTGCCCGGGCTGCGGGAATTTCGGGCTCCGCAAGATAATGCTGTCCGCGCTTGCCGATCTTGGCTTAAAACAGGAGGATGTTGTCTTTGTCTCGGGCATAGGCCAGGCTGCCAAGGCGCCGCAGTATTACAACGCGAATTACTTCAACGGCCTTCACGGAAGGGCGCTGCCTGCTGCGACGGGCATAAAGGCCGCGAATCCGGGACTGAAAGTAATTGTGGAAAGCGGCGACGGCGACATGTACGGTGAGGGAGGAAACCATTTCCTTCATGCCATGCGCAGGAACCCTGACATAACGGTAATTGTTCATGACAATATGATATACGGGCTTACAAAGGGCCAGGCGTCTCCCACGACGCCGCTTGGAATAAAAACGCCCATACAGGTTGAGGGAGTTTTTGAAACGCCGATTAACCCGCTGGCTCTCGCGGTTTCCATGGACGCGTCTTTTGTGGCGCGCGGGTCAGTTGGAGAGGCTGAATTGACAAAGGAAATAATAAAAAAGGCGGTCAACCACAGGGGCTTCGCGCTTGTGGATGTTTTCCAGGCCTGTGTTTCCTTTAACAAGGTGAACACGCACAAGTGGTTCAAGGAACACACCTATAAACTTGATGAAAGCCATAATCCTTATGACAGGCAGGCGGCTTTTAAAAAGGCGCTTGAGTCGGACCCTATGCCCCTGGGCATAATATACGTAAACGACAAGAAAACCGTCTTTGAGGAAAACCTGCGGGCTTACCGGGAAGACAAGACCCCGCTTTTTAAAAGGCGGATTAGGCCTGATACCGTTGAGGGGCTGCTGAAGGAAAAGGTTTAAAGACTGACCGGTGAAAGGAGGGGAAATGAGCTGGAGCGAGATCACGAGGCTTTTGGGAATAATGACGCTGGTCCTTGCGCTCATCACGTTTTCGCTGGGGTACTTCAAGTTTAAATTCCAGGCAAGGCTGAAGCTGCACAAGGTCTTCGCTTTCGCGCTGGTCATAATGGCGCTCGTGCACGGCGGAATAGTGTTTTACAGGACGTATTTTTGAAAGGACTCAGCTTGTTATCCGGAAACCATAAAACATAAAAGACAGAAGGAGGATTTTATGAAAAGGACAATAATTTTTCTGGCAGTATCGCTTGCTTTTGCCGGGTTTGCTGCAGCCCATCCGCCGTCGGACATCGCTGTTTCATCTGACGTGAAATCCGGGGAAGTAAAGCTCAGCGTCGCGCACAAGGTAAAGGACGCGGCGCAGCATTACATATACGAGATAGTCGTGAAAGTGAACGGCAAACAGGCTGTGCGCCAGGACGCGGTAACGCAGACAAGCGCCGACTCGCAGGAAGTTGTTTATGTAATACCGGGGCTTAAGGAAGGCGACAAGATAGAGGTTTACGCCGAATGCAACAAGATGGGCGATATGAAGAAAACCTTTGCCGCGGGCTCCGAAAAAGCGGAGAAAAAGGGCAAATAAATGGACGTCAAGGAAGCGCTGGAAAAGAGAAGGGCATACCGCTCGCTTGAACCTGTCGGGATAAGCGATGATGTTGTGGAACAGCTTGCCAAGGCAGCCTGGCTCATGCCCTCGTGCTTTAACAACCAGCCGTGGCGCTTCATTTTTATCAGGTCAAAGGAACAGCTGGCAAGAATGAAGGAAGCGATCAACAAGGGCAATGAATGGACGCAGGCTGCTTCCATGTTGATAGCGGTGATGGCCAGGAAGGAAAAAGACTGCGTAATAAAGGAAAGGGAGTATTATCTTTTTGACACGGGCCTCGCTACGGCCGCGTTAATGCTGCGCGCCACCGAGCTCGGGCTTGTCGCGCACCCTATAGCGGGTTTTGACCACGAAAAGGCCCTGGAAATACTCATGGTTCCGGCCGGATACACGCTGATAACGCTTGTGGTTGTCGGCGTGAAATCAGGGGGCGTAAGCCCGCTGTTGAACGCCAAACAGGCGGCGCAGGAAAATGAAAGGCCTGCCAGGCGGGAACTTTTGGGGATTTACAGCGAGGATAAGTATGACGCCGCGCTGGACAAATAATGTAGGTGCTTTATGAAACCAAATGAAGGAAAGGTTGACAGGGTAATAAGGATAGTGCTCGGCTTAGCGCTGGCGGCGGCAGGTTTTTTTGCGGCCGGCACGGCCCAAATTGTCCTGTGGGTTTTGGCCGCGATATCCCTTATTACAGGCGCCATAGGCTTTTGCGGGCTTTACGCGCTGCTGGGCATAAATACCTGCGAAATAAAAAAATAAAACCGTCTGTCAAAACAGGAGGCTTGATGAGAAGGCTGATAACAGTTATGGCCATGTCCCTGTGTTTTATTTCCGCCAGGGCCGAGCAGGCTGAGAACACAATGCTCAACCTTCTTGTGCCGTCAGGGCTTGAGCAGGGCCAGGCGTATTTCAACATAGGCCACAAGTATTTTTATAACCTGCTTGATTATAAGTCGCCCGATGAGGATGTTTTCGCGCCGATTACCGCGGGCGCGAACATCAACATAGGTTTCAGGTACATGATATGGAACGGGATAGAGGCCGGATTGCACTATAACGGCGCGGGCCAGGAAAAGCGGGTATCACTAAGCTGGAGCACGGCTTTTGAAATGGCCGCGGTTTCAGTTTACTCGGAGTTCTTCAGCTACAGGGAAAGCGGCGGCGCTTATGCCAATAATCTTTTCGCGCTTGTCTCGGGCCAGTCAATGAAATTTTTTGACGTGCTGTCCTTCACGCTTAACCTGGGATATGACGGCTACAATGAAAAACCCGTGGCCGGCGCGGGGGCATCGGCGACATTCATGGAAAAATACAGCGTCATGGCAGAGTTTTATCCGGTATTTAAGGACGGCACTGGCGGTTACTGTTTCGGTTTCAAGGCGGTGACATACGGCCATCAATTCGTCTTTTTCGCGGGAAATACAGCCGGCCAGGGGCCGAGGAATACAATGCTCTCCGGCAGCAGCCCGGAGTCCCTGTACATGGGGTTTAACATACAAAGGCTGATAGAGTTTTAGAAATGAAAAACGACATTGGCCTGCTTTCAATAAATACGCTACGCGTGCTCTCGGTTGACATGGTCGAAAGGGCTAAATCCGGGCATCCGGGTATGCCGCTCGGCGCTGCTCCGATGGCATTCACGCTTTTTTCTCGTTTTTTAAGGCACAATCCCTCAAATTCAAAGTGGTTTAACAGGGACAGGTTTGTCCTTTCGGCGGGCCACGGATGCGCGCTTTTATATTCCCTGCTTCATCTTTACGGGTACAAGATATCAATGGACGACCTTAAAAAGTTCAGGCAGTTCGGCTCTGTGACGCCCGGGCATCCCGAATACGGCCTGACCGACGGCGTTGAGGCGACAACAGGGCCGCTTGGCCAGGGGTTTGCGATGGGAGTGGGAATGGCCATGGCTGAAAAATCGCTCGCGGACTGTTTTAACAGGAAAGGTTTTCCCGTGATAGACCATTACACTTACGCCATAGTGTCTGACGGGGACCTCATGGAGGGCGTGGCTTCGGAAGCGGCTTCCCTGGCGGGCACGCTGAAACTCGGCAAGCTCATATACCTTTACGACGACAATGACATTTCCATAGAAGGCAAAACCTCGCTGGCATTTACCGAGAATGTGGGCGAACGTTTTGACGCGTACGGCTGGCACGTGCAGAAAGTAAAAGACGGCAACAATATAGAGGATATTGAAAAGGCGATCGCGAGGGCGCGTGATGAAAAGGCGAGGCCCTCGCTCGTGATAATAAGCACCAGGATAGGCTACGGCTCGCCAAAGGAAGGCAAGGCGTCCGTGCACGGCGAACCGCTGGGCGCCGAAGACGCGAAAAAGACAAGGGAATTTTTCGGTTTTGCCGGCGCCCCCGAGTTTTACGTGCCTGAAGAGGTCAGGCGTTATTTTGGCGAGCTGGCGAAAAAGGGCGCTGAAAACGAGAAAAAGTGGACAGCCGTTTTTGATGAGTATAAAAAGGCCTATCCCAAGGAAGCCGCGTTGCTTGAAAAATACATAAAGGCTGACGTTAACAGCGAGCTTATTGGAAGCCTGGCGTTTTTTGAACCCGTGGAAGGCGGCATAGCCACAAGGACAGCGTCGGGAAAAGTCATGAACCTGATAGAGAACTACATGACCGAATTTATCGGCGGGTCAGCCGACCTGGCCCCTTCAACCAAGACAGAGCTTTCCGGCTGCGGGAGCTTCGGCATCGCGGGCAGGTGCAGCAGGAACATCCATTTCGGCGTCAGGGAGCACGCGATGGGCGCCATAATTAACGGCATGGCGCTTCACGGCGGACTGATACCGTATGCCGCGACTTTCCTCTCTTTCCTTGACTACATGAGGGAACCTGTAAGGCTGGCCGCGATGATGAAGACGCATTCCATATTCGTCTTCACGCATGATTCCATAGGGCTCGGCGAGGACGGCCCCACGCACCAGCCCGTGGAGCACATTTCATCGCTGCGCCTTGTGCCGGATCTTACTGTCATAAGGCCTGCAGACGCGAACGAGACGGTGGCTGCGTGGTATTGGGCAATTACGGCGAAAAAGCCTGTCGCGCTTATTTTTACCAGGCAGAATGTGCCGGTCCTTGACACAAAAAAGTCGGCATTGTTTGAGGGCGTCTTAAAGGGGGCGTATGTTCTTTCTGAACCTAACGGCGTTCCGGATGTAATCATAATAGCGACCGGATCAGAAGTTCATGCCGCTCTTGAGGCGCAGGAAATACTGGCGAAAAGAAATATAAAGGCACGTATTGTTTCAATGCCTTCGTACGAAATATTTATATCCCAGGACATGAACTACAGAAACTCGGTCATACCGCCATATATGAAAAGAAGGGTTATTGTGGAGGCGGGCTCAACCGCGTTCTGGCGGGGACTGGCCGGCGACAAGGGCGAGGTCATAGGAGTGGACAGGTTCGGCGCCTCGGCTCCGGGCGCGGTGGTCCTGGAAAAATACGGGATAACGGCGCGAAACATCGCTGATACGGCTGAGAAAGTCCTTAAAAAGGAGGATTTATGAAGCTTGGAATTGTGGGAATGGGCAGGATGGGGAAAAATATGGCGATACGCCTTATAAAAGGCGGACATAAAGTGGTTATATACGACAGGACACCTGAAAAAGCGCTTGCCATGAAAGATGAGGGCGCGATTGTATCGTGTGAATTCGGCGAGTTCCTGAGAAAACTGGGAAAACCTCAGATTGTATGGCTAATGCTGCCCGCCGGCGATGTGACTGAGGCAAAGATAAGGAAATTGACGCCTTACCTTAAAAAAGGAGCAGTGCTTGTTGAAGGCGGAAATTCGCATTACAGCGACGATATAAGACGTTATACATTACTCAGGAAGAAAGGCGTGCGTTATGTTGATGCCGGCGTTTCCGGCGGCGTTTGGGGCGGTAAAATAGGTTATTGCACAATGGTAGGAGGGGACAAGGCGGCATTTAAAATAATAGAGCCCGCTTTAAGGACGCTTGCGCCCGAGGGCGGCTACATGTATTGCGGCCCGACCGGAGCCGGCCATTATGTGAAAATGATACATAATGCGATTGAATACGGATTGATGCAGGCGTACGCGGAAGGGTTTGAAATCCTAAAGGCTTCGCAATACGGAAGCGGCTTAAAACTCGGTAAAATAGCGGCTCTATGGAACAAGGGAAGCGTTGTCCGTTCATGGCTCCTGGAACTGCTTGAGCCTGTGCTTTCGGATGAAAAGGCCCTGGATGAAATACAGGGCTATGTGGAGGATTCCGGCGAGGCCAGGTGGGCGGTAAAGGAAGCGGTTGACGCGGGCGTCTCCGCGGACGTGATAACGGCCGCGCTTTACAGGCGCTTTACCTCGCGCCAGAAAGACGCTTTCTCAAACAGGGTCCTTGCTGCCCTTCGCAGGGAATTCGGCGGCCACAGCGTGGCGAGAAAGGGCGAGGATGTAAAAAAGGAAGGCGCCGGGGCGGGAAAGCACAGGCATTCTGAAGGGGATAAGCGCTGATGGATGAGATAAAAAAAGCCGGGACATGCGTGGTCTCCAGGGCCGGGCCGTGCGGGCTTGTCATATTCGGGGCTTCAGGAGACCTGGCGCGGAAGAAGCTTTTTCCGTCAGTGTTCAAATTGTTCAGGGCAGGGCAGCTGGCGCCGGGTTTTTTCATGGCAGGATGCGGAAGGACCGATATGGACGACGGGAGCTTCAAGGTCCTTGTAAGGAAGGCCGTAATGGAAGCGGGCTTAAACCCGCAGGAAAAGGAGATGAATGATTTCGCGGCGCGTGTCTATTATTGCCGCGTTGTATATGGAGAAAAGGATTCTTACGCGGAACTTGCGGGAAAACTGAAAGGACTGCACGATTTGTACGCTACCGGAGGAAACTCGGTTTTTTTCCTGGCCGTGCCGCCCAATGTGCACGCGGACATAGCGGGGAATCTTGCCTTGTCCGGGCTTGCGGTCCCGGGGGATATGCCTTTTACCAGGATACTGGTTGAAAAGCCATTTGGCCGGGACCTGCAAAGCGCTAATGCGCTCAACGAGGCCCTGTCCGGCTGCTGCGGGGAAAACCAGATTTACAGGGTTGACCATTATCTCGGCAAGAACACTGTCCAGAACCTTCTGGTTTTCAGGTTCGGCAACAGCGTGTTTGAACAGGTCTGGAATTCAGGGCATATTGAAAGCGTGCAGGTTGTCTTCTCTGAAAAAGGCGGAATAGAAGGCAGGGCCGGGTACTTTGAGTCTGCCGGGCTTATAAGGGACGTTTTTCAGAACCACATACTGCAGCTTGTCGCTCTTGTCGCCATGGAGAAACCCGCAGGATTGACGGCCGAAGCCGTAATGGCGGAAAAAGAAAAACTGATAAGCGCGATAAGGCCTTTTGAAACGGAGGCTCTTGAGAACCAGATTATAAGGGGCCAGTACCGCGGCTATAGGAACGAGCAGGGCGTTGATAAAAATTCCTGCGTTGAGACCTTCTTCGCGGCAAGGATATTCATAGACAACGGCAGGTGGAAAGGCGTGCCTTTCCTCATAAAGGCCGGAAAGAAACTTGACAAAAACGAGGTTTTGATCAGGGTGGTTTTCAGGGACAGCGGCAGCTGCCTGTTTTGCGGCGGCAATATAGCCCATGAAAACAACTCGCTGACATTCAGGCTGAGCCCGGGCCAGGGACTGGAGCTTGATTTTAACGCCAAGGTGCCGGGCTCCAGGATGTGCATGGGCCCGATGAAGATGGAATTTTCCTACGAAAAGGCGTTTCCGAACTTCAGGGAAGACGGGTATGAAAATGTCATTCTTGACTGCATGCTCGGCGACAAGACTATTTTCTGGAGCATGGAAGGCGTTAAAAGCGCATGGAAGCTCCTGGACCCGGTGATAAGGAAATGGGAATCGTGCTCGGTGAGCGAGAAAAGCAGGGCTATGTTCATGTACGAGCCCGGCAGCAAGGGGCCGGATGAGGCCGAGGCGTTCATGGGCGGCGGCGGGACAGGCCGGATGGCCTGAAAGGAGGCTGCTTTGGAGATAAGGGAGTTTGACGAGCATGTAAAGATGAGTTTCATGGCAGCCGGGCATATACAGCGGCTGGCTGAGGAAAGCGTTGCTGAACGCGGGTGTTTTACCATAGCTCTCTCGGGCGGAAATTCGCCCGTGCAGATTTATGACAGGCTGGGCGACCCGCCCTTCAGGGACAGGATGCCGTGGGAGAGGACATTCATATTCTGGGGCGATGACAGGTACATACCGCATGAGGACAGGGAAAGCAATTACAGGATAGCTGTTGAGGCCATGCTGTCAAAGGTGAGGATACCTGCGGGCAATATATACAGGATACCCACCGAGGTCAGGCCCATTGAGGCCGCGGCTGAACTTTATGAAAAAATCATGCGCAAGGTCTTTATTGCCGTGGGCTCGGTTGACTCCGAGAAAAAACTTCCTGTCTTTGACCTTGTGATACTGGGCGTGGGAAAGGACGGCCATACTGCCTCGCTGTTTCCGGGGCACAAGGCGGTGAATGAGCGCGAAAAATGGGTGACTTACGTAAAGGCGCACGCGAGGATGACGCTCAGGGAGCGCATAACCATAACACTGCCGGTAATCAACGCGGCAAGGAACGTAATGTTCATAATAGCCGGGGACGGCAAGGGCGAGATGATAAGGGACATACTTTCCGGCGGAAAGGCAGGCAGGCTATATCCTGCGAGCATGATAAAAAAAGACGGGAAGACTGTATGGTATATAGATAAGGGGATATATTAACCAATAACCGATAGCCAATAAGCCAGTAAGCCGGTAAGCCAATAGCCATAATCCGTAAATAGGGGCGATATGATAACAACAACATTATGGACCGCGGGGTTGAAAAGCCGGGTTTTTTGTGATATTGTCATACAGGGAGAGAAAGGAAACAGTAATGGAAAGAGTGGAGTTTATAGAATATAAAGGCAAAAAAATACTCAAAATAGACATGTCAAACTGCCTGGAAAACGAGGTCTTTTCCGTAATAGAGCAGGCAAAAAAAGTCATATTTACTCAGCCGCAAAACAGCCTGCTTACCTTAACCGATGTCACGCACGCGCGATATAATGCGTCTGTTGTTGCTGCAATGCAGGTTTTTACAAAGGAAAACAAAAGATATGTAAGGGC
>CAYNMZ010000004.1:7408-39683 GCA_964398505.1 uncultured Spirochaetia bacterium | reverse complement strand
AGGGCCGCGGCTGTTGTCGGGATTAACTCAATAAAAAGAATAATTTTTAATAAGATAATGGAGGCGGCTGAAAGGGAATTAAACGCCTTTGAAAACGCGGAAAAGGCCAAGGAATGGCTTGTTTCGGTTTGAAATCTGTATTTAATTAAAGAATCGGCAGCGGCCATATTTTTTTATTACTTTGTTTTAACGTTGAAGGAGGATGAGTGAAGAAAACATTCAGGAAGTTTGCGGGTCTAAAAGCCGCTTCGAGGGCAGCGGCGTCATTTGCGGCGAAGCTGGCTTCAGTTGAAATAAGGAAAAAAGGTTATTTTACGATTGCGGTCTCCGGCGGAAACGATCCTGTGCCCTTTTACAGATTGCTTGCAAAGAGCGGGATTGACTGGAAAAAAACCCTGATTTTCTGGCAAGATGACAGATTCGTTGATTACACACACAGGCACAGCAATGTGAGGCTCGTGTTTGATAACCTTATAAGGAAGGCAAAGGTCCCGCTTGACAGGGTTTTTCCTGCTCCTGCGCCATCGCATATCAAGGATCCCAAAAAGGCAGCTATTGCGTATGAACTTATAATAAGCCGCTTGCTTGGCGGAGGAAAAAATCGTATGCCTTCATTTGACCTTATCATAGCCGGCGTCGGTCCGGACGGGCATACGGCGTCCCTGTTTCCAAAGGACAAAAAAGCCCTGAATGAAAAAAAACGGCTGGTCATAGCCGTGAAAGCGCCGTCTTACGCGGTTGTAAAGGACAGAATAACCATGACCCTTCCGCTCATAAACAGCGCAAAGAATGTCCTTTTTATAGTCTCGGGCAAGGGCAAGTCTGAGGCGATGCGGGCAATAATGAAAGGTGATAAGAGATATCCGGCTGCGAAAGTCAGGGCGAGGAATGAGTTGGTGTGGATGATTGACAAAGAGGTTATTTAAAAAGCGGAAAAGACAAAAATTAACGAAAAGGGGACTGCGTGATTTAGAAGTAATAATTCCCGGAATTAAAATTTGTCGGGTTAAAAGGAGGCCATGCGTGAAACCGTTCGCGATTTACAATCCAACGAAAATACTTTTTGGGAGCGGCGAGGTTGAAAAAGCGGGGGAAGAAGCGGCGAGGATTGAAAAAAAAGCTCTTATAGTCACGGGCAGGAATTCCACCAAAAAATCAGGCGTGCTTGACAGGGTCATTGCGTCTCTGGAAAAATCAGGAGTAAAGAGCGCGGTTTATAACGGAATAACTCCCAACCCGAAATCAAGTGAAGTGGAGGAAGCTGCGGCGCTCGCTGTAAAGGAAAAATGCCGCATGGTAATCGGGCTTGGCGGCGGCTCTGCCATGGACGCGGCAAAGGGTGTTGCCGTGGTCGCGGGCAGCGGCGGCAAGCTTTGGGACTATATAGCTCTGCCGGGAAAAAAAGCCGCCCGGATAGGAGATGTGCTTCCCATAATGCTGATACCGACACTGGCTGCGACAGGATCGGAAGGAAATCCTGCGGCCGTTTTTACCAATACTGAACTTAACCAGAAAGCCGCGATATACAATCCGGTAAAGATACAGCCGAAGGTGTCAATAGTTGATCCTGACACCACGCTTACTGTGCCAAAGCAGCAGACAGCCGAAGGAATAATAGACATTATAATGCACGTGCTTGAGGAATACCTGTCTGGCGAGGAAGACTGCGAACTGCAGGACAGGATAACTGAAGGCATAGTCTTGACCTGCGTTGAGAACGGAAAAAGGCTCGCTGAAAACCTGTCTGACAGGCAGGCGCGCGCGAATGTATCACTGGCAAGCACCGTGGCGCTCCAGGGGCTTCCGAATTCCGGAAGAGCAGGCGCCTGGGTGGTGCATCCGCTTGAGCACGCGATAACCGCTTATTACGACAATGTGGCGCACGGCTCCGGGATTGCCGCTCTGCTTCCGCCTTATCTTAGGTACCTGGGAAAAGGCGCAAAAGCCGGCCGGGTCGCTCAACTTTGTGAGCGAGTTTTCGGGACCGCTGAGGGCTCATCTGAGGAGGACCTTGCGAACGCATGCGCCGAAGGATTCGAGGATTTGTGTTCTGAAATAGGCCTAAAGACATGCCTTAAGGACATGGGCGTAAAAGAGGATATGCTTGTTAAGATAGTTGACAAGGAAATAGAGCAATCGGGCATGCCGGCCGGCATGGACAAGGCGGCGCTTCTGGCGCTTTACAGGGAGGCGTGGAAAGGGGAGTGACTTGGTACCGGAAAAATGATTTCCATGCTGTAATTTTCATATACTAAAAAAACGGAGCTAATAATGGCAAGATGCAGGTTTATTGAGCATAAAGGAAAAAAATGCTTTATCTTGACATAAATAACTGTTCTTCTCAGGAATTTGAGAAAATCCTTTTCGACTCGGCCAAAATGATAAGGGCCGAACCTTTCAATTCGGTGCTTTCGCTTGCCGTAGGCGGCGAAGGTACCCCGATTTTCACCGACAGGGAAATGTTCATACAGTATCTCTGCCTGAACGCGCCCCACATGAAAGCCTCGGCTGTGGCGGGACTGCCCGCGTTAAAGGCTGAAATGTTCGCGGGCGTTGTGAGCGGCTCGTCAAGGAGCATAAGGATTTTCAAGACTGAGGAAGAGGCAAAGGAGTGGCTTTCGCAGGTGTAAGCAGGCGCGCGGGTTTAAGCGCGCTTGCTATTGTCGCGTTTATCTGCTATACTTGTAATGTAAGTAATCAGGTTATGGAAGCGGTAGAAGTAGAACTGGAACCAGCTTGGGAACAGTAAGTATTAAGGCGCTGTTTTAAGAACGGTTCTTTAGTTACTGCTTTTACCCGGGTTCGGCAAATTCAGCGACCCGGGTTTTTTTATTGCCCAAATTCACGCGAACGCGGCGTCTTGAGAAGTTTGTCGGATAAAATACAAAACGAACATGGAGAATGGATGCGGAAGATAAAAAATATAGCCATAGTGGCGCACGTTGACCACGGCAAGACAACGCTTGTTGACTGCCTGCTCCGGCAGTCAGGGGTTTTTAAGTCCCATCAGAAGCTTGAAGAGCGCGTTATGGACTCAAATGAAATCGAAAAAGAACGCGGGATAACAATTTTTTCAAAAAACGCCGCTTTTTATTACAAGGGCTACAAGGTCAACATAGTTGACACGCCCGGGCACGCTGATTTCGGGGGCGAGGTGCAGCGCATACTGAAAATGGTGGATTCCGTTCTTCTTGTGGTTGACGCTTTTGAGGGGCCTATGCCGCAGACAAAATATGTCCTGAAAAAATCGCTGGAACTCGGGCTGATGCCGATAGTGGTCATAAACAAGATTGACAGGCCTAACGCGCGGCCGCATGAGGTCCTGGACATGGTTTTTGACCTTTTTGTGGAATTGAACGCCGTTGACGAACAGCTTGACTTCCCTGTAGTTTATGCGTCGGCAAAGGAGGGTATAGCGCGGCTTCACCTGACAGACACAAATAACGATGTCACACCGCTGTTTGAGATGATAATAAACCACGTAGAGGATACGACGGGCGACGAGAACAAACCGTTCCAGTTCCTGACATCGGCAATCGCATACGACAATTACATAGGAAAAATGGGTACAGGAAAAATATACAACGGCAGGGTCGGGAAAAACGACGAGGTTGTACTGCTGAAAAGGAACGGGGAAAAGGTCAGGTTCAGGGTGACCAGGATATACACTTTTGAAGGACTGGAGAAGACCGAGATTGAGGAAGCTTTCGCTGGAGATATTGTCTCGCTGGCCGGCTGCGAGACAATTGACGTGGGCGAGACAGTGGCGTGCGCGGAAAATCCAGTGGAGCTGCCTGCTATTGATATAGACCGGCCGACCATGTCAATGAATTTTATGGTAAATAACTCGCCTTTTGCGGGCAAGGAGGGGAAGTTTGTAACGTCGCGCAATATACGTGAAAGACTTTACAAGGAACTACAGACAAACGTAAGCATTGTGGTGGAGGATACTGACTCGGCGGACTGCTTTAATGTTAAAGGCAGGGGCGAATTGCAGCTTGCTATACTGATAGAGAACATGCGGCGTGAGGGTTTTGAGCTTCAGGTTTCGAAACCCAGTGTTATTTTCAAGGAAATAAACGGTGAAAGAATGGAACCAATAGAACACGCTATAATTGACGTTCCGAACGAGTATGTGGGTACTGTAATAGAGAAAATGGGTGTGAGAAAAGGCGAAATGACCAATATGGTGCAGGGGAGTGACGGTTATACGCGCCTTGAGTTCCTTATTCCCACAAGGGGGCTTTTGGGTTTCAGGAACGAGTTTGTGACTGATACCAGGGGTACGGGAATACTGAACCACAGTTTTCACGAGTACGGGCCTTACAGGGGCGAAGTGCCGACGCGTTCGCGCGGCGTGCTTGTGTCGTGGGAAGACGGAGTGTCAGTGGCCTACGGCCTGGACAAGCTCCAGGACAGGGGCACGTTTTTTATCGGCCCGCGTGAAGAAGTGTATGAGGGCATGATAGTGGGCGAGAACTCGCGCGAGGATGACATGGACATAAACGTGTGCAGGGAAAAGAAACTTACCAACATGAGGGCGTCCGGTTCGGACGACGCCATACAGCTTGAACCGCCCAGAAAATTCTCGCTTGAGCAGGCTCTGGAATACATAGCGGATGACGAGCTTGTGGAAATAACTCCGACAAAAATAAGGCTGCGTAAGAAGATACTGGACAAAAACCTGCGGCGCAGGGCGCAGATAGAGGCTGAGGGGAGAAGAAAGTAATTAAGGTTTAAATGCATTCATATTCAGATGAACTCCGACTTAAAATCCTGTATTTTTCTTTCTTTTGGCCACCACATTCTGAAACCCGTCATTATTTTCTGTGTCTTTCCTGTCCTGGACGATATGTATGCCTTGTCCATGACTTCCATTATATGAAGTGACTGTGCCGCGTCATAGACGGGCTGTTTGCCTGACCGGATTGCCGCAATGAACTTGCCCATAATATCATCTTTTGGCCCGAATTTTGGGAATCCGCCTGGTTCATAGCAGTTTCCCATGCCGCGGAAATCAACTTTTTTCCCGGCTTTTTTAAGGTCTGATTTGATAATTAAAGGCCGGTTGTCCGCGTTTATATAGACAGCGCCGTGCCTGCCGTATATTACAGTGTAATTTTCATAATGCGTATGCGCCCAGGAGGCCCTTATCGTGGCGAAAACAGAGTTACCAAAGTCCAGAATCATAATTGCCTGGTCATCCACGTCCGGCATTATCCTGTCACCGTTAGGCAAAATCCTTTTTGGTATTACCATTCCGGTCATGGCCGTTACCCGTTTCACCGGGCCCATTATGGATATCACTCGCGATAACGCGTAACATCCCACGTCAATTAACGCGCCGCCGTGCGCGACTTTTTTCACATAATACCAGTTGTTTCGCGGGGGGCCCTGGACAGAAAGCTCTGAATGAGCTGAAAGTATCTTTCCGATATACTTTTCTTTCACAAAATCAAGTGCGCGGTTGTAGTTCGGGTAATGGTCAAAGGGCAGGCCGTTCATTATTTTTTTATACTTTACTGAGGCGGCGTACATCATTTTCGCGTCGGCAAATGAAGTGGCAACCGGCTTTTCCACCAGCACATGGCAGCCTGCTTTCATGCAGTCAATGGCGTGTCTCGCGTGAAGCGAGTGCGGGGTGGTCACGACAACCGCGTCAGGCCGGACATCCCGCAGCATTTTCCTGTAATCGTCATAATAGTCCGGGATCCCGTATTTCCTGCTCTTTGTGTTGGCGTTCCTGATATTCCTGGAATATATTGCCACGTTTTCCACGCCTTTTAGTTTTTTTGCCATGACTATAAACCTGTCCGAAATGTCGCCGGCGCCAAGGTGGGCAACCCGTATGTTTTTCATTAAAAAGCCTCCTTTAAAGCTTGTTTTTTAGCAACCGTTATTTTATAACCGTGGCAGAAAAAAGTCAAACCGCATATGACGGCATATTGGCATATGCGGCTTATAGCGGCCTAAAAATCGGCGCAGTATTGTTGGCGAAAATGTATTTTTAATTTAATTTGAAGGCGGCATAAAGGCGGCATAAAGCCGTTGACAAACAGGGGGCTTTAAACTATTATTTCAGGTATAATATAATTTAAGGAGGGTGCCATGGAGGAAAAAAAGACACAGCTTGGCTTTACGGAAAACACAGAAGCCGCGCTTTGTTATGCCCTGACATGGCTGAGCGGCATAGTTTTCCTGGTCCTTGAAAAGGAAAGCTTAAAGGTCAGGTTCCATGCGATACAGGCGATCATAGCTTTCGTCGCCATAGGGGCCATAGGTTTAATCGCAGGCGTAATACCCGTGGTTGGTCCGGTTCTGAACGTTCTTGTGGGAATAGGCGCTTTCATACTTTGGATTTACCTTATTGTAAAGACATATAACGGAGAAAAGGTTGTGCTTCCGGTTGCCGGAGAAATTGCCGAGAAGATGGCGAAGAAAACTGAAAACTAAATTTTATTAAAACGGAGGTTAAATTCATGGACAAGTACGAATGCACGGTTTGCGGCTATATTTATGACCCTGCCAAGGGAGATCCGGACAATGGTGTGGCTCCCGGCACGCCTTTTGAAAAAATTCCTGACTCGTGGGTTTGCCCTGAATGCGGAGCCGCTAAGTCGGATTTTGTAAAAAAATCCGCTTAAAAAGCGGATTTTTATGATGAGAAAATACCTAAAATACGCGCTTCTCGCGGTTTTCCTCGCGGCCGTGGTATATGTACTTAAATTCTCGCCGCTTTCCTATTACTTTTTTACCGAGGAAGGTAAGGCAGTATTTTCCGAGAGGTTCGGGGTTTACATGCAAAAAATAGGGCCATGGGCGCCTTTTATTTTCATCGTTTGTTTTGTGCTTAGCATAATATTTTTCATTCCGGCCAGCGTCTTTACGTCTATAGGCGGACTGCTTTTCGGAAGCTGGGCAGGCCTTCTGCTAAACTTTGTTGCCGTGAACATAGGAGGCGTGTTTTCGTTTCTTGCGGCAAGATACCTGCTTCGCGACGCTGCGTCCAAAATACTGCAAAAGGGCCATTTTAAGAAGCTGGATGACAAGGTCGCGGAACATGGATTTTCAATTATGATATACCTGAGGCTCATGTTCGTGCCGTTCACATACCTGAGCTTCGCCTCGGGGCTCTCTAAGATAAAGTTCAGGGATTTCTTCTGGGGCACCCTCATAGGCGTGGTACCCGGTATGGTCGTGATAACCTTCCTCGCTGTGGCGGTAAAAAAACTGCTTGTTTCCCATGCGGGGCCGGCTGATTTTATCAGGCCGGATATAATTTTTCCGGTGCTGCTTTTTGGCTTTTCATTTTTCATACCTTCCATAATAAAACATTTTAAAAATAAGTTTTATGTTACCGTTGAGCCGGAGGAAGAAACAGGAAATCAGATGTAAAGCAGTTAAAAAAGGGATAAAGCGGAAATGATAAAGCTTGAGAATCTGACTAAAAAATACGGCGATTTTACCGCGGTCAGCTCGCTGAACCTTGAAATAAAAAAAGGTGATATATTCGCGTTCCTGGGCCCGAACGGCGCGGGCAAGACCACTACGATAAAAATGATGTGCGGGCTGACATCAATAACTTCCGGCGACGTCTTAATGGGCGGGGTCAGCATTAAAAAAGACCCCATTGGCTGCAAAAAAAAATTCGCCTTGATACCTGACAAACCTTATGTTTTTGAAAAGCTCAGGGGCATAGAGTATGTTGAGTTCGTTGCGGACCTTTACGGAATTGAAAAGAAGACCATGCAGAAAAGACTGGACCGATACGCGCATATTTTCGGCGTGAATTCATACATAAATAATTTCATGGAAAGTTATTCGCACGGGATGAGCCAAAAACTCCTCATAACCGCCTCGCTTGTCAGGGCGCCCGAAGTGTTCATACTGGACGAACCTATGACGGGACTTGACCCGAAGTCAATGAAAACGCTGTCGCTTGAATTCAAGAAGCTGGCAGGGGAAGGGATGACAATTTTCATGTCAACGCATTCCCTTGACACGGCCGAGGAAGTGTGCATTTCGGCGGGAATACTTGACAAGGGAAAACTGGCAGCTGCCGGGAGTATTAAGGCGCTGAAAAAAAAGGATAAAAGCAGAAACTTGGAAAATATATTTTTCAGGCTCACGGGCGGCGGCGGATGAAGGCGCTCAGCTTCATGGCTTCTGTTTTCTTAAGGCAGTCGTTTAACAGGCTTTTAAATCCCACAAAGGAAGGCGTATTAAAGTCCCTGCTTGTACTGATTTTCGCCGCGGTTTTCTTCCCGATCGTGTACAGGCTTTTTTACTTCATGTTCAGCCACTTCCATAAGGCGCCTATTATTGGGCCTCTGCTTGTGGACAGGCTGATATCCGCTTTTTTCATGACTTTTTCCGTAATGACTCTGCTTTCATCGGTTGTGGCGGCTATCCCTGTGCTTTACTTAAGCCGCGACATAGATTTTTTGTTTTCCTCTCCGGTCTCTGTGACTGGCATTTTCGCGGGCAGGGCGATAAAGATAATTACAGCGGCGGGATGGATGGTCGTGCTCATGGGATTTCCCATATTCGCTGCATACGCTAAAGTGCTGAAACTCGGAGCCGGCCAGTATTTGTTCCTTATGGCCTCGCTTCTGCCTTTCTGCGCCTTTCTTGCATGCGCCGGCATAATTCTAACACTAGCGCTTGTGAGGAGTTTTCCGGCTGAAAACGTGCGCAACCTGGCGCTCGCGCTGACGGGAATTTTTGCGGCTGCCATGATAATTTACTTCAGGATGCTTCAGCCTGAAAAAATAACAGGAGCGGGTTTTGAACAGGTCAGCTCTTTTCTTCAGTCCCTGAGGACGCCTGACTCGTTTTTCCTCCCGCATACGCACCTGGTTAATGTAATAAGAAAGGCAGCCGCGGGCGGGGTTATGCAGGCGCTTTCGCCTTTTATGTATTTTCTATCGGCTGCCTGCCTGATTTTCGCCGGGACGCTGGCCGCGGCCGGCAGGCTTTATTTTGAGGGTTTTGGAAACAGGAGCGGCGGCAAAAAGGAAAAACCGTTGCCGGCCGATTACTTATACTCGCCGAAACCTGCCTTTATTTCACAGGCAAAAAAGGACATGCTTTACCTTGTGAGGGACACTTCCCAGTGGATACAGGTGGTGTTCCTGATAGGCCTTGTGTTCATATACCTTTTCAACCTGTATAAACTGCCTTCGGAGCTTTTCGGATTAAGGGAATTCATTTTTTTTCTAAACATTGCGTTTATTGGTCTGATAATGTCTGCTGTAGGATCCAGGTTTGTTCTGCCGTGCGTCTCAAATGAAGGTAAAAGCTTTTGGGTTTTCAAAGCCGGCCCTGTTTCAATGGCCGCTTTTCTGGCTCGAAAGACTATTTTTTTCGGAACGCCGCTTGTTGCGGCTTCCATGGCAGTGGCTTTTTTCTCCCTGAAAGTCCTAAAACCCGGAGTTTTTGTGGCCTGGCTCACTATATTTTCAGTTTTTTGTATTTCCTGCGTCATTGCCTGTTGCGGCGCCGGGCTCGGCGCGTTTTTCGCGGACTTTGAAATAAAAAATCCCGAGGACATGGTGACAGGGCCGGCGGGACTCGCCTATATGTTTGTCTGCTTCCTGTTCACGGCCACGGTACTGGCAGTGGAATCACCAATGATCAAGGCGTATTATATGTCAAGGCTTATAAAGGCCTATTCTTTCAATCCTGCTGATTACTGGACTAATTTCGCGGCAGTTGGTATAATGGCAACCGTAATCTCGGTTTTATCCGTAAAAATGGGAATAAAAAAGCTTGAGAATACCGAAATAAGGTGAGAAAAATACGCGGTCCGGGATTGAGGCGGTAATGCGTCTGTATTCTTGCAGATATGAAAGGCGGTCTTATGGACATAAGCGGCAGGCTCATAGTTGAGGCCGGGCATGTTACGGAAGTTTACGGGCCTGTACAGGCACTCAGGAATTACCTTGTTAAAAACAAGGCTGAATTTGTTTACATCACGCATCCTTTTTCATATTCACGACTTGAAGGCACGACGGCTGAAATATACGCTGACGGAAAAAAATTGCGTGTTGAAAACGGGCATAAGAGAGGAAAAAGTCAGCTCATACAATGGATAAAGGATGTTTTTTTTAACATCGTTTTTATGTTGAAGATGAAAGAAAAAGCCGGGCTTTTCATAGGTGTTGATAATCTTAACGCGATGACAGGTATTATAATGAAATGGCTCGGAAAGGTTGATAAGGTGGCCTATTACGTCATAGACCATATGGACAGGCGCTTTAAAAACCCCGTGTTTAACTGGTTTTACGAGTTTATTGACGGATTCGCGTGCAGGTACAGCGACGTGATATGGTGCCTGTCCGCGAGAATGGCTGAGGCAAAAAACAGGAAATTCGGCATAAAACCTGAAAAGAACATTGTTGTGCCTGTGGGGATAGAACTGGACAAAGTTGACAGGTTCAGCGTTGAGGAAAAGCTCGCGAAGAAAACCATGGTCCTGATGAGTATGCTTGACGAGACAAAGGGGGTGCAGCTCCTTATTGATTCCATGCAGGACATAGTTAAAAAAGAGCCTGAGGCAAAATTGCTCATAATCGGCACCGGGCCCTATGAAAATGCTTTAAAGGACCAGACGAAAAGGCTGGGGCTTGAAGACTGCATTAAATTTTTGGGGCTAATGAATCACGAACAGCTTTTCGGCTTTATACCGCACGAGCGGATCAGCGTCGCGCCTTATATGGATGACCCGAACAATTATACGTATTACGCGGACCCCACCAAGCCGAAGGAATATTTAGGATGCGGCCTTCCCATTGTGATAACCGACGTGCCTTGGATAGCCGAAGAGGTCAGGAAAAGGCCTATGGGCGTGGTCTGCAGGTACAGGCGGGAAGAGCTGGCTGAGGCGTGCGTGAAACTCCTTTCGGACGACGTCTTTTACAGGGAGTGCCTGAAAAACGCGCTTGAATTCGCGGCGCGTTTTTCATGGGAAGCGATTTATGATGAGGCGTTTGGAAAGACAATCGGTAATCACGGAGAAAAGCTATAAGCAAAATGTGTGAATAAAACAAAACGGAGGATGAAAATGGCGAAACTTGTCGTGACAGGCGGATGCGGTTTCCTTGGGTTTCATGTGTGCAAAAAGCTTGCCAAGAAATACTCAAAGATACTTGTTGTTGACATTGATACGTTCAGGAAGGAAGAATACCCGAAAAACGTAATATATCAAAAACTTGACGTGCGCGATGCGGAAGGACTAAAGAAGGCTTTCAGGGGTTATGACGCTGTGGTGAATGCGGCCGCGGCTCTCCCGCTTTGGAAGCCAAAGGATATATATACCGTGAATGTGGACGGGATGGTAAACGTCCTTGAGGCGGCCAGGAAAAACGGGATAAAGCGCGTAGTGCAGATAAGCTCTACTGCGGTTTACGGCGTTCCCGACCATCACCCTCTCTATGAGTATGACGAGCTTGTCGGCGTCGGGCCTTACGGCGAGACAAAGATAAAAGCCGAAAGGATATGCGAGGAGTACAGGAAAAAAGGTATGATAGTTTCGGTTATAAGGCCAAAAACTTTTATAGGTACTGAAAGGCTGGGTGTGTTCCAGATACTGTATGACTGGGTTGAGGCAGGTGCGCTCATACCATGTATCGGGAACGGTGAAAATCGTTACCAGCTTCTTGAGGTGCTAGACCTTGTTGATGCCATAGAACTTTGCCTTAAGAAGCCGGCTAAAATCGCCAACGATACTTTCAATGTGGGCGCGAAAAACACAAAGCCCGTAAAAGAATACCTGGAGGAGTTTTTCAGGCGTGTAAACAGCAGGTCCCGCGTCATGAAAACTCCCGCAGTGCCGCTTATAATGCTGCTTGAGATATTCTGGATGCTTCGCGTCTCGCCGCTATATAAATGGGTGTACGGCACGGCGCACAAGGATTCCTTTGTTTCCATAGAAAAAGCCGAAAAAAAGCTCGGCTGGAAGCCAAAATTCACGGAAGCTGACGCGCTTGTGCACGCTTATCAGTGGTACAAGAAACATGAAAACGAGGTTAAGGGCGCGAGCGGAGTCACACACCGGGTGGCCTGGAAACAGGGCGTAATCGGGTTGTTTAAAGGGCTTATGGTGGCCTTGAACAGGAATAAACAACCATAAAACATGAGCCATAATTTTTAACCCATAAACATGGAGCAACAGAACAACAGGCTTAACAACAGGCTTAATGGTTTGACATTGGTTTAGTGGTATATTATAATAAAGAAAAGCCCCATATTTGTTAAATTGGCCCGCTAAGCGGGTAAATGGGTATTTCATGCTTTTAAGAGGATATTCATGTCCACGGAGAACAAGAAAAACATAGTCAAAATGGCCACCATTTACTCCCAGGAGGGCAAGTGGGACAAGGCCGTTTTAGAGTATAAAAAACTCATAACACTTGACCCTACTGATTACAATGTCCATAATATGCTCGGTGACGCGTATTCAAAAAAAGGTGATGACGGCCAGGCATACACCGAATACATAATGGCGGCAGAAGCGTATGCGAAGCAGGGCCTGCAGGATAAGGCCCAGATAATTTACAAAAAAATCGCCAGGCTTGACACGGAAAAACTGCCTGAAAAAGACAAACCGCGGCAGATTCTTATCAAAAAGCATATATTGGCTGAAAAATATATAGAAGACGGGGAGATTGACAAGGCAATAGAGACATACAAGGAAATAATGAAAATAAGCCCTGCCAATTTTGACGTCTACCAGAAGCTTGGCGAGCTCTATACGGAAAAAGGGGACAAGGAATCCGCGATGGACTGTTACAAGAAAATCGTGGACATATATTTTAAAAACCGGCTTTATAAGAAGGCACTTCCGATATATCAGAAAATTCTTGAAATGCATCCTGAGGATATTTCGGCCCATGAGAGGATCGCCGATATATATGAAAGAGAGGGTGACGAGACGGGAGCCAAGCGGGAGTACCTGCTTTTGGCCGAGCATTACTGGAAAAATAATGACGTGGAAAAAACCGCGCACTTCGCGGAAAAAGCAGTAATACACAAGTCCATAGACGCGCATTACTACAAGGGCGCGGCCTTTTACGCCAAAAAGGAACTGGGCGAGGCAAAAAAAGAAATGGAAATGCTGATGAAGTTCAAGGCAAACCATATGGGCGCGCTGACCATGCTTGGCGCAATACAGCGGGACTTAGGGCAGCTGGACGAAGCGCTTGCCACCCTTGAAAAAGCTTCCAAGATAGAGCCTGATAACGCGGGATGTCTCCAGGAAATGGCCGCGTTATTTGTTAAAAAAGGGAATATTAAGGAAGCTAAGGCAAAATATCTTGCAGCTGTGAACGCGTTGAACGCAAGGCAGGAATATAAAAAGGCCGTTGAAATAATAAAAACGGCGCTTCAGGCGGATTCTTCTTCGGTTGACTTGCTGGCAAAGCTTGCGGAAACGTATTCCAGGCTTAATGAAAAAAGGGAAGCTGCTGACGCTTATATAGAAATAGCGGAAATATATGCGAAGGAAAATATGCCTGATAAAGCGGCTGACAATTATAAGCTGGCCGCAGCCATGGACCCGGGGCATCCCAAGATAGTAGAACGTGCAAAGTCAATGGGAAGGGAAACTCCTCCCGCTTCAAAGGGTGTTGAGGGAAAAACATTACAGCCGCAGGGCCGGCCTGCGCCAAGAGACTCGGCTGTTTCGGAGATGGAGATAATAAATCCGATTGCCGTAGTTACGCCGGTAAAGAAAGAGGAACAAAAGCAGCCGGAACCGCCGGCGTTTAAGATTCAGCATACGTCGTCTTCTTTCGGGCCTTCGATGAAGGCCGGAACAAAAACTCCTGAAAAACCGTCAGAACAGCGTAAGCCTGAGGCACAGCCTGCCGCCGGCCTTAAGATACAACATACTTCAATGGCTTTTGGAACTAAACCTTCAACTCCGCAGGTACCAAAAAAAGAAGAGGCTGAATTGCCGCCGGTATTGCCTGATATAGATATTTTCGGCGTAGCCGCAAAAAAGCACGTTGAAAAGCCGGTTGAACCTGTAAGGGAAACGCATCCAAGGCCGGTTTTTGCGCCGCAGGTACCGGTTGATGATGATGTGCCTTCGCTTGTTGCCATGGCTGACAGCTACGCGAAATCAGGCGCGCTGGATGAGGCCATAGAAATGTACCAAAAGGCTCTGGCCATGGAGCCATCAAACCAGGAAATAAAAAAGAAGCTTAACAGAGTTTATACGAACTATGCCGGCCTTCCGGCGCCTGAAACTGACACAAGAAAGCCGGAGGAGGAGCAAAAAAATAAGGCTGAGGAAGACAAGAAGAGGCAGGAAGAGGAGAGGAAAAAGAAGGAAGCTGAAGAGGCGAAAAAACGCGAGGAAGAGCAAAAAAAGAAAGCTGAAGAAGACAAGAAGAGGCAGGAAGAGGAGAGGAAAAAGAAGGAAGCTGAAGAAGCGAAAAAACGCGAGGAAGAGCAAAAAAATAAGGCTGAGGAAGACAAGAAGAGGCAGGAAGAGGAGAGGAAAAAGAAGGAAGCTGAAGAGGCGAAAAAACGCGAGGAGGAGCAAAAAAAGAAGGCCGAGGAAGACAAGAAGAGGCAGGAAGAGGAAATGCGGCAAGAAGAGGAAATGTCGGATGATTTTGCGACCGTGACAACAGCCGAGATATTTATGAAACAGGGGCTTTTTACGGAAGCTGAAAAGGTCCTTTCAAGAATACTAAAGAAGGACCCTATAAATATTGAAGCCAAGATGAAGATGGACGAACTTAAGAAAATGCAGCAGGAAACAGAGGAAAAGGGTATAAACGTACTGGATGACGATGTCCCGAAAAAAGGCAGCAAGGTTACGTATATATAGGTTTGTTGACCGGTGCCGGTTGCCTGATGTTGAGAAGAAAAATTAATAATAAAAATATAAAACAAGCCTTAATTTACAATCAAAATAAAATAAAAACGGGGGAAAGATGAGTTATGAACAGTTTTTCGGACTGACAGAGCAGCCTTTTTCAAATGCCCCGGATTCACGATATTATTATGACAGTGATCAGCACCAGGAAGCGTTAACCAGAATAATGCACGCGGCTGACACAATGAAGGGGCTTGTGGTGCTATTGGGCGAGATAGGGACCGGAAAAACTTTGCTCGCCAGGAAAGCCCTTGAAAAAATGGAACAGCAGGGCGATTTTGTGGAGTCGCTTTTGGTCATAGTCCATTCGGAAATAAACGCCTCATGGCTTTTAAACAGGATAGCCAAGCAAATAGGCATAGAAAATCCTGCTGAGAACAAGGAGGCATTGCTGCCGCAGTTTTACAAAAGGCTTATGGAAATTTATGAGTCGGGTAAAAAGGCGGTTGTTGTAATTGACGAGGCCAATATGCTCAAGACAAGGGAAATTTTTGAGGAGTTCCGCGGGCTGTTGAACCTTGAAATTCCGGGCAGGAAGCTTTTGACGCTTGTGTTGATTGGCATGCCGGAACTTGAAAAAAATATTGCCCTGGACCCGCCGCTTGAACAGAGAGTCGCCTTGAAATTCAGGCTGAAAGCCCTTGGCAGGGAGGCCACGGCAAATTATATAAGGCACCGAATGAAGGTGGCGGGCGCTAACAGGGAAATTTTCTCTGACATGGCAATTGAGAGGATATATGAGTACTCCAAAGGTACTCCGAGGATAATAAACGTGCTTTGCGACAACGCGTTGCTGGAGACGTTCCTTACGAAGAATGACAGGATAGGCGCTGACGTAATTGACAGCGTGGCAAGCGATTTGGGATACAGGAAGAACAATTGACAGGCTATAGGCAGGGATAAAACAAAAAGGAGACGGAAACTTGAAGATAGGAATAGCGTTGGGAGGGGGCGCGGCTTACGGCTTGGCGCATATAGGCGTGCTTAAGGTACTTGAAAAAAACGGCATAATTCCGGACATGGTGGCAGGTACAAGCGTGGGCTCGCTAGTTGGAGGCCTTTACGCGTCAGGCTGCAGCATTGAGGAAATAGAGGCTGCGGCTATGGAATTCAACTGGATGGAGCTTGTAAATTTTAAGCTTCCCAAGGACGGGCTGGTTTCCATAGATAAACTGGAAAACTTTATAAACAAGCACGCTAAAGTCAGGGACATAAAGGAAACGAAGAAGCAGCTTGCCGTTGTCGCGGTCAACCTTATGGATTCAAGGGAAGAAGTGTTCACGGAAGGCCCCTTGTCCACGCTGATAAAGGCGAGTTGCAGTTTGCCGGGAATATTCACCCCCGCGCTTTACAAAAACAGGATATATGTGGACGGAGGCGTCCTTAACAATGTGCCTTCAAATGTTGTAAAAAATATGGGAGCGGACATAGTCATAGCGGTTGACGTGCTGGCTGACTCGCGAATGGACCTTTTAAAGAACAGCAATATTTTTACGATTGTCTGGACAAGCTGGATGCTGGCTATACAGCAGCATATAAAAATGACAAAATATTATGGCGCGGATATCGTCATAACTCCTGATATCATAGATATAAACCCATTTGATGTTTATAAG
The DNA here is from genome assembly GCA_964398505.1 of uncultured Spirochaetia bacterium. GTDB lineage: Bacteria > Oederibacteriota > PGYV01 > PGYV01 > CAYNMZ01 > CAYNMZ01. The sequence goes on along the minus strand of CAYNMZ010000004.1, from coordinate 23,177 downwards.
CGTGAAAGTATAATAGAACTGGGAGTTGTTGAGGCAGAGAAGGAAATAGGCAGGATACAGGAACTGATAAAGGAAAAAAGCACGATTATTGACAAAATAAAGAATATTTTCAGGCCATAATATGCCTGTTTAAACATTTAAACCCTATTTTTGGCATTGACAAGCACGCCTTGTTTTATTAGAATGTTTTAACAGTTTTTTAATATGCGGGAATAGCTCAGTGGTAGAGCGTCTCCTTGCCAAGGAGAAGGTCGCGGGTTCAAGCCCCGTTTCCCGCTCCATATTAAGATTCGGGCCTGAGGCAGAGCAGATGCCGGAAAAGATGGCCTCAACAGGCTTGAAACGAGCGAGCGCCGAGCGAAGCGAGGAAAAGCGAGGCGTAGCCGAGCGGAAGCGAGCGAGGAGAGACTACGCAGGACGCGAAAGGCGAAGCCGAGCGGCCGAAGTAGTCAAGCCCCGTTTCCCGCTCCATATTAAGATTCGGGAATTTGTTGTTGTAATTAATAGAGTGTAAGAAATACAAATTTCAGGGAGGTAGGATAAATGAAAAGAATGGCTCCTGTTTTTATGATTCTTTCTTTTTTGTTCCTTGTAGTCCTTTTCCCCGTAATTGCGTCGGCAGAAGATGATTTCGCGCTTCCTCCGCCGCCTGACGCGAGCGACGACATGCTTCCCCCGCCGCCCGGCGATGACATGGCAGGAGCGGACGATTTTGCTCCCCCTCCGCCGGCTGATGACCTTGCTATGGGCGAAGACATGCCACCGCCTCCTGATGAAGATATGGCAGGAGGAGATGATATGCCTCCGCCACCCGCTGATGACACGGATGAGCTCGCTCCTCCGCCTATGGATGAGGAAACTGCGGATGCAGGCGATGTTCCGCCGCCTCCTCCTGGTGACGATGAAATGGCTCCTCCTCCAATGGAAGATGAAGAGCCTGTCAAGGTCGCGAAAAAGTCCTCGCCCCCTTCTTCAAGGTACAATGTCGTAAAAGGCGACAGCCTGTGGAGAATATCCGGGAAATCAAACATATACGCCAATTCCTTCAAGTGGCCGCTTCTTTTCAGGGCGAACAAGGACATTATTGAGGATCCTGATTTAATCTATCCTAAACAGAAGCTTGAGGTAAAAAAGAACTATACAAAGGCAGAAGTGGATGACGCTGTGCAAAAGGCAAAAGAAACCCCGCCTTTTGAACCGCATTCTACTCCAAGGAAGAAACTTCCTATAAAGTACTGAAAAGCGTTCTTGAAATATAAAAAAGCCTCTATCTTTTTTTTAAGGTAGAGGCTTTTTTTTTAGTCAAGCGATAGTTTTAAACGGTGAAAAACGGGTTTTGAACGTCTAATAAAAAAACGCAAGGGAGAAATATGGCCAAGATACTGAAAACAGCGGTTCTAGCGCTCCTGATGGCGGCAGTCGTCCCTTTACACGCCTCTGTTGCGTCTGAAGAGGAGCAGCTGGCTTTCGGCACAGGGCTTTTTTTGGACACGAATTACAGCCTGGCACGCGGCATTTTCAGGTCAATAATAATCCCTGCGCCGGAGTCGCCGCTTTCGGGCGATGCCAAGTTTATGGAAGCTGAGTCATTATACGCCTCAGGCAATTACTACGGAGCGTTGAAAGCTTTTCTTTCTATTGTGGAAAAATACCCGCATACGTTGAGAAAATATGGTAAGGAGATATATTTCAGGATGGCAGGCTGCAGCCTCAGGCTGAAGGATTCGGCCTCGGCAGTCCGCTATCTGGAAAAAGTGCTTTCTGCCTGGCCCGGCAGCTACCTTGAGCGGGACGCATGGCTCTTAATGGCCGAGTCCAGGATGGAAAACCAGGAATATGACGCTGCGCTTGACGCGCTCACCAGGATGGAAAAATTTCCCGATTATCAGAATTTTGACTACGTGCACTACCTGCGCGGCAGGATATACCATGAAAAGGCGGCTTCTTCAAACGACGCGGCCGAAAGGTCAGGGTACGCGGCTGAGGCGATAAGGAACCTTGACAGGATAAAGACAGAATATCCCAAAAGCAGGCTGATAAACCACGCGCAGTTCTGGAAGGCGAATACGCAGTATGTGACGGGGAAATACAGGCAGGCTGTTGAGACCGCGCAGAAAATACTGGCAAATGAAAATGACGCGAAATTCAGGCTCCTTGTACGGTATTTTATGGCCTGGAACCTTTACATGTCAGGCGATTACGGGGCAAGCCAGCGGGAATACGAGTCCATAATAGCGGCTGACAGCAGGGATATACTGGCTGTATGGTCGCTGTATAAGAAAGGCATGTGCCAGGAAGCTCTCGGGAACGAAAAAGATGCGCTGGCCACATACGCTGAGGTTATTAAAAAATACAGGGCCACGGTGCCGGCGGCTTACGCGGCTTATTCGACAGCTTACTATTACCACAAGAAAAAGGACTACTTTGAGGCCCTTCCCATGTTCCAGGAACTGCTTGAAAATTACTCCGTAGAGGAACTTGAGCGCGCCTCGTATTTTATGATAGCCGAGGGCTACCTTGCGCTAAACGAGATTGTGAAAGCCGGTGACACTTTCAAGCTGATCAGGGAAAAGTTCCCGGAAGACAAGTTCCTTGCTTCATATATGGAAGCCTGGTGCCATTTCAGGCAGGCTGACTACGCCTCGGCGAAGGAAGCGTACCTTTTCATAACAGGCGCGGAAGACGCGCCGCGGGAGCTGAAGGGTAAAAGCGAGGTCAAGCTGGCAGACATATTATATGAAGCGGGCAGCCTTGAGGAAGCTGCGGCCGCCTATTCAAGCATTATTAAAAATTATACGGCCTTTCCGGACATAAGCGGCGAGGCTTTTTACGGGTTGGGCTGGGTTGAATACAGAAAAAACGACTATACAGCGGCCCTTGTCTCCTTTGAAAGGGCGAAAAGGGCCAAATCCGCCGACATCAGGATTAAGGCGGATTTTATGAGAGCGAACACGCTTTACAGTTCGGGAAAATTTGACAGTGCGCTTGCTATTTATACCTTGATATCAAACGACCAGTCAGCGGAGACGGCTATGAGGCTGGAGTCGCTTTATTATTCGGCCTGGTGCAGGTACAGGAAGGCCGAGTTTGACAGGGCAGCCGCGCTCTGGGCGGAGTACAAGGCAAAAGTCCAGGACCCGGCCAGGAAGGCTGACAGCGTTTACAGGATAGGCTGGGCGCATTTCAGGAAAAACGACTTTGACGCGGCCATAGCCGCTTTCGGCGAGATACTCGCTGATTACAGGTCCTCGCACCTTTACCAGGAAGCGTTGTTGAAAACAGGAGACAGTTATTACAATAAGAAAGATTACAGGAAAGCCGTGGAATATTACACGGAGATAGTGGAAAAATACCCCCAGCATTACAGGCTGGCTGAGGCGCTTTACGGCATACAGTGGTCATATTACCAGCTCGGCGAGGAGGACAAGGCGATTGAATTGTCACGCAAGTTCCTGGAAAAATATCCAGAAAGCAGTTTTACGCCGGAGATACAGTACAGGGTGGCCGAGCATTATTTCAACACGGGCAAGTTTGAAACCTCTGTCGCGGAATTCAGGCGGTTCCTTGACAAGTATCCCGGCCATGAGCTGGCTGACAACGCGCTCTACTGGCTGGGCATTTCATATTTTAATGTGAAAAATTTCGGGGAATGCATAGCGACGCTAAGGGAACTGATGGATAAATACCCCGCAAATCCTTTCATGGACAAGGCGCTTTTCAAGTCTGCCACCGCTTATTATAAGCTGAGGGAATTTGGGAAGGCGGCCGAGCTTTTCGCACAGTACGCGGAAAAATACCCCAAATCCCAGCTTACGGACGATGCGTATTTCAACCTCGCAATGTCATACAAGCGGCTTGACCGGGTTGAGGACGCTAAAAACATGTATATAAAGCTTGTCACAGATTTCAAGGGGTCTGAACTTGAGGAGAGGGGGCTTATGAATTTAGGATACCTTCTTCAGGACGTAAAACAATATGACGAGGCGATAGTTTACTACACGCGCGCTGCGGAGCTGAAGGGCAAGAAGGCTGCCGAGGCCGGATACTGGATAGCTGACTGCCTGTACTCAAAAAAACAGCTTGACAAGGCCGCGGCAGAATACATGAAGGTTTACAAAAACCATCCGAACGACGAGCTCTGGGCAGTGTCTGCGCTTGACGCCGCCGGCCGGATATACGAGTCAAAGGGAAATTTAAAGTCCGCCATAGACGCTTATGAAAAAATTCCCAAGGTCACGAAAAATCCGAAGTATACCGCTACAGCGAAGAAAAAGGCGGAGCTTTTAAGGGAACAGCAGAAATTGCTCGCGCCCGAGGGCCCGGTAAAGGGAGGCGCGAAATGAAACTTAAATTTTTCATGCTAAGGCTTGAAATCCTCGCTGTTTTAACCTTGTTTTTGTTTCTTTCCCAGTGGGTGTTGGCCGCGTCCGCCGGAGATGACGACCTGATAGAGGACACGCGGCAGGAAAAAAGCTATGTAAAGGGCGAATACAAAGTCGGCGCTGAAGGCGATACGCTTACAGTAAAGAAGGGCGAGGGTTTTGATTTCAAGATACCGGAGATAATGATAACCGGCCAGATAGACACAAAAGTGCTGTTAAAGCGCGAGACCACAAGCCTTGAGGATTTAAGCTCCGTTAAGGACGTAATTTACGAAAAGGACCGGATAACAATGCCTTATTCCTACCTGGCGGAGGACAAGCTTTCGCCGGCTACAGCGGGTACGGGCGACAGGGATTTCGCGGGAAAGATCAGGGTTTACGGCGGCACATACGCTGATTTTTCGGCGGACGGAACTATCGGGAAATCATTTGACGAGAACAACAGCGCGCTTTTCAGGCTGGTATATTCTGGCTTTGAAAATGAGATTAATGACAGGATGGTTAGAAGGGACCGAGCCTGCGTGGACATGAGGTACTTCACTTCTTACAACGGAGTGGAGGCGATTTATGGAATGAAGGCTTGGATGGCCGGTTATGCGAACCCGTATCCTTTCAATATATTCGGCGCCAATTACGGCGCGCAGAATTACGAGGCGTCCGGCGCGTATTCTGGAATGTTGGAAAAAATGAGCCTGGACACTGCGGTAAAGTATTCCTACCTTGACACGCGCAGGGATTACAGCGGCCTTGTATATATTGAGAACAGGCTGTCTGTGAAAGCCTCGGCTGAGAGGGACTTTGACTTTGAGAACGGCAGGAAAGTGAAGGCGCTTTTTTCGGTTGATACCTGGTTTTCGGACATAAGCGCAATGGGCAAAAGGTACTGGCCGGCATTTAACATTGAAGCGGTATTAAAGGGCATATTTTACCTTGAGCCTTTTGTGTTCCAGGGAGGGTTCAGGATACAGGATTACAACCTGCACAAGAATTTTTACAGGATGAGCCCTTACCTGTCAGCTGACTGGGATGCCCTGCCTTATCTGGGCCTGTACGCGGAATTTAAACCGAAAATGGGTGTAGTAGACACTTTTGAATACCAAAAAACGCCGTTTGTTGCCTTGAACGAGCATGAAATGGAGGCTGAGAACGCGTCAGCCAGGGCAGGAGCGCGCATAAATGTGTTTGAGACATTTGTGGACGCGTATTACGGATACAGGAGCGTCAGGAACAACATGTATCCGGATACTGTCACGCATACCGCCTCTGACATGTCGCGCGTATTTGTGATAAAAAATAATGACATAGACACTGCTTACGCGGGAATAAGCGTTGAGACAGTGAACGTAAAGGACATTAAGGTCAGGGCCCGCTACGAGTATCTGAACATAATAAAGCAGAGCAGGCCGGCAAATTACCTGCCGCTTAACACCGCGTCTATAGACGCGGTTTATTCCCCGGCTGAGTGGGAATTCGGCGTTTCAGCGTCGCTGAAAAGCGCGTATCTTGGAGCGGCCGGGCAGAAAGCTCCGGCATCAGCTGTTCTGGACTTGTTTTGCTCCAGGAAAATAAATGACAACCTTACTGTCGCGGCGCACGCAAATAACATTTTGAATAACACGCATTATTTGTTATATTATTACGAGGAAAAAGGATTCAGCGCCGGCGTCTCGGCCGTATTAAAATTCTGATTGGAGGAACAAACATGTTCGGGGACCTTTCTTTCTGGCAAATGATATTGAAGGGCGGCGTGATAACAATGGCGCTGCTTGCGGTTTCTGTCATTTCGTGGTGGATAATAATTGAAAGGGCCATACGCTTTTCCAGGATAAGGGTTGCGCCTGGGCCTTTCATGGAAAAGATAAAAAAAATGATTTCAAAAAAGGATTTTGACGGCGCCATGACGCTCTGCCAGACAACGCCCGGCCCTGTGTCGGCAGTGGTTATGGCGGGCTTAAGGAACAGGGAACTTGACCGGGAAAAAATAGAAAATGCCATGCAGAGGCAAATGAATTATGAGGCCGAGAGAATGCAGAAGTATTTGGGAGTGCTGGGGACAATAGGAAATGTCACACCGTTTGTCGGGCTTTTTGGCACAGTGCTCGGTATCATCCGCGCTTTTCACGACCTTTCGCTTTCCTCGGGCGGAGGACCGGCGGTTGTCGCCAACGGGATAGCCGAGGCGCTTGTGGCCACGGCAGCCGGGCTTTTTGTGGCCGTGCCCGCTGTCATAGCATACAACCTTTTTGTCAGGGCCATAGATTCCGTGGAAACAGAGTGCATAAACGCCGCGTCCGAGCTCGCGGACGCGATTGACGAGGCGTAAATTCCATGCTTAAAAGGCGCGAAAAAGAAAGGCTCATATCGGAGATAAACATAACGCCTCTTACGGACGTCATGCTGGTGCTTTTAATAATTTTCATGGTGACTACGCCGTTTATAGTTCAGGGCAATATAAAGATAAACCTGCCGTCAGCCAAGTCGCCGTCTGACGAGGCGGTTGACAAGAACATCATCGTGGGCTTGAGTGCTGACGGAAAGGTTTACCTAAACGGCGTTGAGATAAAATCCGATGCCGACCTGTCCGCGGGCATAAAGGCCGCGATAGCGAAGACCGGGAACAATACGGTTATAATAGAAGGAGACAAGATGGCGTTTCACGGGGAAATGGTGAAGATAATGGGCCTGGCCAAAGACGCGGGAGCGGGCAAGCTGGCTATTACCACCATACCCGAAGCTGAAAGGGAGAAACTCATAAAACAATGAACTACGACCGGGTTGACTTTGCCTCGTTGTTCGCTTCAGCCGCTGCGCACGCGGCGTTTGTCCTGCTTTTGTCCCTTGCTGTGATTAAGACGCCGCCCCAGCAGGTGGCGCTTATAACCGACGTCACGCTGATTGAAATGCTGCCGGGACAGGGCGAGAAGGGCGAGGAAAAAAAGACAGTGGGGCTTGAGAAAAAACAGGTGTCAAAGACAGCCGACTCCTTAAAGCCCAAGAAGCCCAAGCCAAAGGCGGCTGACGCGCCTGTAGTGGACAAAGCAGCATTGCTTAAGAAAATAGAGGAAGAGAAAGCCAAGCTGAGTATGGGAATATCGCGCGATGACCTGCGCGCGTCAGCGGCGGACGACTCAGCTTCCTCGTCCGCGAGCGATGAGGGCGACGACATTACCGAGGAAAACGCCGTGGCAGGAGGCGACCCGCAGATTACGGGCGCTCTCGCCACGAGAAAATACAAAAAAATGCAGTGGAAGTTCCCTGAACAGCTGCCTGAGGAGACGGAACTGATGATAGAGATAACCGTACTTTCAAGCGGTATCATAAAGAACGTAAGGCTGCTGCGCGCTTCCGGTTACCCGGAGCTTGACAGGATGGCGCTGCTGCAGGCCAGGAAGATGCAGTTTGAACCGCTGGCATACACAAACAATGACCAGTCAGGCGTGCTGCTTTTCAAGTTCGGGGTGAGACAATGAACGAAAACGCGGCGCTTGCCGCGGCAAAAGCCGCGGCTGAGATACTTGATGCCAAGAAGGCTGTTGACGTAAAGATACTTGACGTTTCCGGCCACTCAGGATTGTGGGATTATTTTGTTGTATGCTCCGGGCTCTCCGGCGTGCACGTCAAGACGCTTTATGACAATGTAAAGGACGGGATGGCGAAAATCGGACACAATGCCGCGCACGCTGACACAGGACACGACAACAAGTGGGTTATACTTGATTTTGGCGATGTCCTGGTACATATTTTTGACGCTCAGAGCAGGGAATATTATTCAATAGAAAGGATTTGGGGGGAGAAGGCTTCAAATGCGGCAAAGTTTATAAAGGAAATGACTGGGAAATCAAAGACAAAAAAAGAAAGGACAAAAAAAATTGAGAAAACAGCGAAAAAACGGCCTTTGTTTAAGTGAAAGGGCTGAGAGAATAGTGTTAAGGTTCTGCATGGTCGAAAACAGGGATGTTAACGAGTTCCTGGAGGAGGCAGGCCATAGCCGAAAAGATAGAGTTTGAGGAAATGAAGAAAGACTCCGGTGTTTACGCCGCTTTTGACGCTTATGAAGGCGATGAGACGCCGGAACAGGACCTATTCCGGCGAAAGCACTGATGGAAAAGCACCAAAAGCTTCTGGATTTTGACGCCTCTTACGGCAGCCTTCTGGCCGGGGTTGACGAGGCTGGCAGGGGGCCATGGGCAGGGCCGGTGGTCGCTGCCGCGGTGATAATAGACCCCCAAAAATACGGGCTGCTTTCGGGAATAAATGACTCAAAAAAGATACCTGAAAAAAAACGCGAACCCCTGTTTGACCTAATTGCCTCTTCCTCCCTTGCCTTTGCCATAACCGAGGTGTCACATCTTGTTATAGACAGGGACAATATACTGAACGCCACGCTGCTCGCCATGGCGAACGCCGTTGAAAAGCTTTCGGTAAAACCCGCGCTGGTGCTTGTGGACGGCACGCGCTGCCCTGAGCTGGAAGGATACAAGTCCGAGGCTGTTGTTGACGGTGACGCGAAAAGCCTGTCAATAGCCGCGGCCTCAATACTTGCCAAGGTACATCGCGACCGGATAATGCGCAACTACGACAGGATTTTTCCGCAGTACGGCTTCGCGAAGCACAAGGGCTACGGCACGGCCGAGCATATTGCGGCATTGAAAAAATACGGGATATGCGAGATACACAGGAAGAGTTATAAGCCGGTGAGGGAGATAATGGAGTCTGTAAAGTAGGGCCGGCATCCATCTTCGCGATTTCGCTCTATGATGGACTATAGCCTGCCCGCCAGAAATTCTGTTTGTGTTTTGGCAGGGCGGTAAAAATCAATGAAAACCTTGACAAGACAAATAATAGATATTATAATATCCATAAAGAGGTGATTAATGTGATAAAAGATAATATATTAACCACAAAATCCGATATTTACGGCTTTATGCCGGGTGAAATATCAAAAGACATATCAAAAAGGGCCAGGGAGCGCAGGCTGGAGCTGAACCTGTCGCAGGCAGCGCTCGCCAAGCGTTCGGGCGTGAGCCTTGGTACGTTGAAGCGCTTTGAGCGTATTGCTGAAATATCCCTGAAAAACCTGCTTTTGCTCGCTGCTGCCATGGACGCGCTGGACGGCTTTAAGGGTGTTTTTTCCGGCAGGAACTACGCCACATTCGAGGAAGCGGTCGAATCAGGGCCGTACAGAAAAAGAAAAAGGGGAAGGATAAATGAATAGTGGCAAAAAGACCATTGAAGTATTCATCCACGGCAAAAAAGCCGGCAGGCTGGGCCTGGCCAAAAGCGGGGTATATGTATTTGAATATGACGGAAAATTCCTTGAGGCGGGATTTTCACTCTCGCCTTTTCACCTGCCGCTAAAAGCCGGCGTGTTTACGGCAAAGCCTGAGCCGTTTAGCGGCATGTTCGGAGTGTTTTCCGACAGCCTGCCTGACGGCTGGGGCAGGCTGCTCATAGACAGGGTCCTGATAAAAAACAGGATTGATCCGGGTTCGCTGACACAGGCGGACAGGCTGAGCCTTGTAGGCAGGAACGGCATGGGTGCGCTTGAGTACAGGCCGGAGAATAGTTTCTTTGACGGAGGCTCAAAAGCAAGCATTAGCATGCTGGCAGCGGAAATAAAAAAGGTGTTAAATGAGAATTACACGGGCCACATTGAAGTTTTGGTGAAAAAGGGCGGGTCCTCCGGCGGGGCTCGGCCCAAAGCGCTTATTCATATAAAAGGCGAAGCGTGGATTGTGAAGTTCCCGAATTCCAACGATAGCGGGGACTCAGGCCGTATGGAATACGAATACTCGCTGGCTGCAAAAAAATGCGGTATAGAAATGCCCCAAACAGCGCTTTTGGAAAATAAATATTTCGGGGTAAAAAGGTTTGACAGGCGGGGTAAAAAGAAGATACACATGCATACTGCCGCGGGCCTGCTGTACGCGGATTACAGGATACCTTCCCTTGACTACATGGATATTATGAAAGCAACGCTTATGCTTACAAAAAACATGGCAGAGGTTGCTAAAATTTTCAGGCTTATGGTCTTCAACATTCTCTCGCACAACAGGGACGACCATGCTAAGAATTTCTCGTTCGTGCATGACGGCGAGAAATGGGCGGTTTCTCCCGCGTACGACCTGACGTACAGCCATGGTTTTAACGGACAGCATACGACCGTGCTTTTGGGAAACGGACTGCCGGGCAGGAAAGAAATAATGGAAGCGGGCCGGCTGGCCGGGATAAAGGCAGCTGAAGCCGCGAAGACGTATGAGGCGGTTGACGCGGCCGTAAAGCCGCTGAAAAAATATTTCAGGTAAGGTGAAAACGGATGGGTTTAGTGGGATCTTTCGGGAATAAAAGGGAAAAGGGAAGGCATTTTGAGGCAAAGGCTGCCGGATACCTTAAGAAAAAAGGGTTTGAGATAACTGCGGTAAATTACGAGACCAAATTCGGGGAAATTGACATTGTGGCTGAAAAGAAAAAGGAAAATCTCATTGTATTCGTAGAGGTAAAGGCGAGGGAGGATTACACGGGCGCGCACCCGCTTGAGGCCGTGGACAGGCGCAAGCAGAACGTGATAATCCGGTGCGCCAGGGCTTATATGATGGAAAACAACGTTGAGGGCAAGTATATAAGGTTTGACGTGGCGGGTCTGTTAACGAGCGGCAAGCATATAGTCTCAATGGAATACATAGAGGACGCGTTCCAGGCGTAGGGCGGGACAAGCTGAACCGGCCTTCACGCTTAAAATTCACATTTAAAGATAGCTTTTTACCGCAAAAACCCTTCAAAAATAACAAAAAAATGATATAATAAACCATATTATTTGACTTCCTGAGACATACTGCGAGGAGGAAAGAAATGGCGCATGATACCATACACGGGAAAAACCTTTATTTGAGGGTCACGGAACCGCTTTATTTCGTGAACACGCTGGTGAAGAACGCGGAGAGGTCGCGGTCCATAGGCTTTAATGTGAAAGTCATGATGGGCGGGCCCGAGAAATTCCCCACACATACCTTTGAGGGCGCGGGAATAAAGAAAAACAAGCTGCTTTTGTTCACGGACGCGATAGCCTACTGGACCAGGATGGTCATTGACGTCACGGGAAAATCGGAAAGCGAAAACGAGGCGGAAACAGAGAGGATGCTTGAGGGGCTTGAAGGGGAAGTTGAAACCCATTGATTTTCAAATTATAAATTTCAAATTGCAGATTAAGGAAGAAGGCGCTCATGAGCGACATAGTGGTAAAAAAGTGCGGTCGATACGATATTGACGAGATACGCGTAAAGATGGAGCAGGGGTTTGACCTGCTCGGCGGAATAGGTAAATTCATAAACAAGGGCGAGACTGTCCTTATAAAACCAAATTCTTTAACTGCCGGAGGCGCTGCTACGGGCGTCAACACTCACCCTGTTTTCCTTCAGGCAGCCATCCAGGTTATAAAAAAGCAGGCCGGCCGCGTGCTGGTGGGTGACAGTCCGGGCGGGCCTGGCTCATTTACCGCGGCCTGCAAATCAAACGGCATGGGCAAGGTCATAAAGGAGGAAGGCGCGGAAGCTGTCGACCTCTCAGGCGAGGAACATGAGATATTCTCGCAGGAAAAGCTCATATACAAATCATTTAAGGTGGACAAGCTTATCGGGCAGGTGGACAGGATAGTGAACCTGCCGAAGATAAAGACCCACACGCTCATGATCATGACAATGGCCGTCAAGAACATGTTCGGCATAATACCCGGCATGAAAAAAATGGAATATCACATGAAGGCCGGCCATGACAGGATGCTTTTCGCAAAGGTGCTTGTGGACCTTTACTCCGCCCGTCCGCCGGAGATAAGCATAATGGACGGCATAAGGGCGATGCAGGGCAACGGACCAGGGTCTGAGGGCGAAATGGTAGACTTCGGCGTCATACTTATGGGCGCTGACGCTTTCGCGCTTGACGCCGCTGCCGCGACCATGGCTGGTATTGACCCGTATTCAATATACACAAATGAGGTGTGCAGGAAATACATATTAAAGCGCGCTGACATTGAGTATTCCATAAGGGGCGACAGGATAGACGGTGTTTTAAGGAAACTCAAGCTCCCGGCCGCTGATTTAAAATCACGCGTGCCGGCCTTTGTTTACAAGGCAGTAAAGGGACTGGCCACGACCAAACCCTATTTTGTAAAGGAAAAATGCACAGGCTGCCTTATATGTGTAAGACATTGTCCTGTGACGGCATTAAGGTATGAAGGCAAGGCAAAGGGAATAAAATGTGACTATGACAGGTGTATACGTTGTTTTGTATGCCATGAGTTGTGCCCTGAAAAGGCGATAACGGTCAAGAACCCGCCGCTCGGGTTCCTGTTCAAGGCAGGTGTGAAAAAATGAAAAGGATTGTATGTGTTTTTTTTGCTGTGGCAATAATGGCGCAGTGCGCTTTCGCGCAGAACGCCGTGGAAGCGCGTGCGGAAGTTGACAGGAAAAGTGTAAAGCTCGGAGACGTTATTACATACACAATAACCGTAAAAAGGGAAGGCGCTGGAGGCGCGTCACCTGAGGTTGAGCCGCCTTCATTTGAGGGGTTTCGCGTAATGGGCAGTTATTCCCAGAACAGCGTCAGCATAATAAACAACATAGCTTCAATAACCACGGCGCTTCAGTACCAGCTTATGGCTGTCAAGAGCGGGGAAGTGACAATACAGCCCGCAAAGGTATATGTACGGAATCCCGTTTCGGGCCAGCGCGAGCAGTTCGCGACAAAAGCGGTTACCGTGACCGTGGCGGGCGGCAGGGGAACAGCTCCGGCCACAGCTACTCCGGCAATACCGATTGAGACGCCCACGCCGGTGCCGGCGCCTGCACGGGCTGACATAAGGGAAATAAAAATGAGCCTTTCTTTCAGGTTCTCTGACATATTGCCTTACCTTATTTTGGCCGCTGTCTTTATAGCGGTGCTTGCCGTGGCCTGGAAAATAATCTTTAAAAAGAGGGAACTTGCGGCTCCTGCGCTTACGGAAGTTGATTACAGGAAAGAGGCCTTAAAAATGCTGAAAAAAGCGTATGACAGGCTAGGGCGCGGTGATATAAAAGGTTTTTATTACGATATTTATGAGGCGGTGAGGTTCTTTACTGCTGTACGCATCGGAGAGTCGCTTGATGAACTGACGACCAGGGAAATACAGTCAAGGATACAGGGTAAACTTAGCGAAGGCAAGGTTGAGAGGATTATTGAGTTTATGAATGACTGCGACATTGTGAAGTTCGCGGATTACTCGCCAAAACCTGATGAGGCCGAAGAAGCCTATAAGCGGGCAGGGGATATAATAGAAAAAACCTGAAAACAAATGACAAAGGGGGCGCAAAATGGGTAAGGAAATAATATTCACGGAAAATGCTCCAAGGCCGGTAGGTCTGTATTCGCAGGCAATAAGGTGCAATGGTTTCATATTTGTCGCGGGCCAGATACCGCTTGATCCTGTCACGGGTGTGGCTGTGACGGAGGGCGTGCACAAGGAAACAAGGCTGGTAATGGACAATATAGCGGCAATACTTGAGGCAGCCGGAAGCTCTCTTGCGAAGGTGGTAAAATTCACGGTTTATCTCAGGCACATTGACGACGCGAAGTTTGTGAACGAGGTTTTTGCCGAAAGGAACCTGGCCGAGCTTCCCGCGAGGGCAATGGTGGAAGTTTCCAATCTTCCGAAGAATGTGGGAGTGGAGATAGAGGCGATAGCTGAGGAATAAAAAATATCCACACAGCCAAAATCCATTTAGCCCAAATATAATAAAAAACATTCTTTGGGTATTCATTTTATGGATTATGGCTATATGGTTAAATTTCTAATTTAGTATCTTCCCCTTCAGCCCCTTGTGGCCCAGGGAAAATTCATAAGCTCCCATTCTCTTGCTTCCCTCATATTGAACTTCTTTTACCAGAATGCAGGAACCGTAACATTCAACAATAAAGCCGTTGCCCTTCACTATGTCAAGTATTGTGCCTGGCCTGCCCGAAGGAAACGCATCGCTTTTTATTGCCGAAAAAATTTTAAGCGTCTTTCCGTCAAGTTTGCAGTACGCGACCGGCCAGGGCAGGAGGCCCCTGACCCTGTTTATGATTTTTTCTGCCGGCTGGCTGAATTCAATTTTACCGTCCTCTTTCTTAAGCAAAGTCACGTAAGTTGCCTCTGACTCTTCCTGAGGGGTCCTTGTAAATTTATTTTCCTCTATTGACCTGACAACGCTTGGCAGATTCTCGGCCGCGAGTTTTGAAAGCCGGTTGTGCAGGGTGATTGATGTGTCGTCTTCTCTTATCCTTATTCTGTCAGCGCGAATTATGTCGCCGGCGTCAAGTTTCCTGGTTATGAACTGGTATGTTATGCCGGTATGCTTGTCGCCGTTTATTATTGCCCAGTTTATTGGCGAAGCACCCCTGTATTTGGGAAGCAGGGAGGCGTGTATGTTCACGCTATGGTGTTTTGGGTGGTATATGACGCTTTCAGGAAGTATCTGGCCAAAAGCGACTATAATGTTAAGGTCAAGCGGGTATTTAAGGTATTGGTCAAGGAATTCCTTTGACGAGGACTTTTCAGGCTGTAATACAGGAAGGTTGTTCCTTTTAGCCAGTATTTTTACCGGAGACGGCATGATTTCCTGCTTTCTGCCTGTGGGCCTGTCAGGTTGTGTGACAACGCATGAGATTTCATGACCGGATTTAATAAGCGCCTCAAGGCAGGGGACGGCGAACTCAGGAGTGCCGAAAAAAGCGATCTTCATTTTTTTGTTACCTTGCCGGTTTTTTTCAGCTCCTTTAGTTCCTTTGAATGCATCATTTTCCTTACAGGCGACATCCTGTTTATAAAAACAACGCCGTTTATGTGGTCTATTTCATGCTGGAGTGCGACCGCCGCGAGGCCCTCAGCTTCTATGGTAAGCTCGTTGCCTTTGGGGTCATTGGCACGGACTTTTACTTTTGCCGGCCGCGATATCTTGTCCGTAATGCCCGGAAAGCTCAGGCACCCTTCCTCGTATTCCTGCTTTTCCCTGCTGCTTTCAATAATCTCAGGATTGGCAAGTTTCAAAACTTTTGGGCTGTCGGGTTTTCCCGTGTCTATTACAACCATGCGTTTCAGTATGCCGACCTGATTTGCCGCCAGTCCAAGTCCGTCTGACGCATACATTGTTTCAAGCATATCGTCAAAAAGAGAAGAAAGGGATTCGTCAAACTCTGTGACAGGCTCGGCTTTTTTCAAGAGAACCGGGTCGCCGTATTTTCTTATTGTGAGCAACATAATGCCTCCTTCGTTGCATTATTATAGGATAAACATGAGAAATTTTCAAGTTTTAGGCTTGCAGTTGGCTTGCAGGTTTTTAGGCTTGCGAAACGGTAAACAGCGAAATTCTTCTTGACAA
>CAYNMZ010000004.1:0-7308 GCA_964398505.1 uncultured Spirochaetia bacterium | reverse complement strand
GGCTTGCAGGTTTTTAGGCTTGCGAAACGGTAAACAGCGAAATTCTTCTTGACAATTATACATATATTTGTATAATTAAATTAAAGGAGGTTGTATGGACGAATACAGGATACAGGCGGATTTTTTCAAGGCACTGGCACATCCTCTTGCCTTAAAAGTGCTGAATGTGCTGGCGAACAACAATAAATGCGTGTGTGAAATGGCAGAATCAATTGGGGAAGGACAGCCGCAGGTGTCAAGGGTGCTTTCAAGGCTGAAAAAAGCCGGCCTTGTGGAATTAAGCAAGAACGGGGTAAAGGCATGTTACAGGATAAAAAGCCCGGAAGTGAAAATCCTGCTGGAAATTTCAGCCGCGGTTATAAAGCAGGAGACGGAGAGCATTATGCAGGCGATGAAGAAAAAAAAAGGAGGATTTTAAAATGGAAAAACTTATAGACGCGGAAACGGAAAAACAGCTAAAATCAAGGTTTATGTCGGCCATGAAAGGCACTGTGGACGTGAAGGTTTTTACAAATCCCATAATAGCGCCGGGCGATAATCAGACCCAGGAGATAAACAACTTCGCCATACAGCTGGTGCGTGAATTGTCCGCCATTGACCCCAGGATAATACCACAGGAACTCACAATGAGCGACCCTGCGGCAAGGGCCCTCGGCCTTACAACCTCGCCGAGCATAGCTGTGGGATATGACCTGGGATACAGGATAATTTACAACGGCGCGCCCCTGGGGTATGAAGCTACGGGGTTTATAGAAACTATATTGACGGTGTCGTCCAATGAGTCAGGCCTGTCCGGGGCGGCTAAAAAAGCAGCAGGGCTGATAGAAAAAGAGACTAAAATACAGGTTTTTGTGACCCCCACGTGCCCTTACTGCCCTAAAGCAGTTCTTACTGCAAACAGGCTGGCTGTCGAGCGAAAGGGAATTATTGTCGCGGAATGCGTGGAATCCGCTGAAAATCAGGAGCTTGCCAAGAAGTTTAATGTATCGTCAGTGCCAATGCAGGTGATAAACGGTAACCCGGATTCGGCTCTGACCGGGGCGCTGCCGGACGAATCGGTTGCTTTGCAGGCTCTGAAATTTGGCGCTCCTGAAAAATACGATGATTTTGAGAAGGCGATATCAACGGAAAAGGCGGAAAAGGAAAAACTTATTGATAATCCTTCGGGAGTGGTTTATATTACAGACTCAAACTTCAAGCAGGCTTTAACAAAATACGAAAAACTTGTGGTTGACTGCTGGGCGCCATGGTGCGGGCCATGCAGGATGCTTTCTCCGATAATTGAGGAACTTGCGTCTGAGAGGCCGGGCGGGATAGTCTTTGGTAAGCTTAACACTGATGAAAATCCGGTTGTGGCGGCAGAGAACAATATAAGTTCAATACCAACGGTACTTGTCTTCAGAAACGGCGCGCTTAAGGGGACTATTGTGGGAGCTCAGCCAAAACAGGAACTGTTGATGAAAATAAACGAGATGATAGGCTAAAAGGAGACGTTATGGACAATATATTCAAAATTGATTTGTCAGGCGCGGGACGTGACGCCGCGCCTGCTGAAAACGATGTGGTAATAGTGGGCGCGGGGCCGGCGGGCCTTACAGCCGCCATTTACTGCGCACGAGCCGGTCTTAAAACCCTGGTAATTGAAAAATTAGGCGCAGGCGGCCAAATTACCGTTACTGCGCATGTTGAAAATTATCCGGGAATAGAGTCCATAACAGGCGCCGAATTGTCTGCTGTAATGGAAAAGCAGGCCAAAAATTTCGGCGCTTATTTCGCGTACGACGAGGTTGTTTCTGTATCTGATTCGGGCGAGTTTAAAGTGGTTAGGACCGCTACAGGGGCCGTCTATAAATCAACGGCGCTTATAATAGCTGCAGGAGCCGCCTACAGGGAACTTGGCGCGCCGGGCGAGGCCAAATTCAAGGGAAGGGGCGTGTCTAACTGCGCGACATGCGACGCGGCATTTTTTAGAAACATGGACGTGGCTGTCGTGGGAGGTGGCGATACCGCTGTGGAAGAAGGCGATTTCCTGACAAAGTTCGCGAAAAAGGTCTACCTGATACACAGGCGGGACAGGTTAAGGGCGGCGAAAGTCATACAGGACAGGGCATTTAAGAATCCGAAGATTGAATTTGTGCTTGATTCAGTAGTGGATGAAATAATGGGCGATAAGACAGTTGAGAAAATAAGGGTAAAGAATTTGAAGTCTGGCGCTTTAAGTGAAATAGCGGTTTCCGGAGTATTTGTGTTCGTGGGCCTTGTGCCGGGCACGTCATTTTTAAACGGTTATGTGGAACTTGACAGTCAGGGATATGTAAAAACCGACATTGAAATGAGGACGTCAAGGGAAGGCGTTTTTGCCTGCGGCGACTGCGTGGCAAAGGATTTAAGGCAGGTAGTGACAGCTACGGGTGACGGAGCTACCGCGGCCTATAAGGCGCAGCATTATGTGGAAAAGATTAAAGGCACCGGATACGCCTAATACCACGGTTGTTTTGCGTGCCTTGAACGCAATCCTGAAACGGCAAGCAATCCTGCCAGAAAAGACAGGGCAAAACCCGCGTAAAAAGCAGTTGAATATTCTTTTATCCTTACAGGCGCATATAAAAGCAGTATTTCGTTGCTTCCGGGGCCTATTTTCACTCCGGTATATATGCCGAAGCACCTCTCTGTTTCCACTGCCATATTGTTAACGTAAGCTTTCCAGCCGGGATAATAATTTGACGCGTAAACAAAATAGCCTTCGGACTTTGTATTCACGTTTATTTTCAGGCTGTCGAAATCAAACTCATTTTTTCTCGACCAGGATGATTGTGCCATCATAATGTCAGGGTATTCCTTTGATTTTGAGACAAAAAACCTTGGGAGTGTGTTTTGTGACTTGTAAATTTTCCTTAAGCCGTTGTCATAAACCTTTTCGTAACCCTTCGCAGAAATATCCGAGGTCGTAATCAGGTGCTTTACGTTTAAAAGGTTTAGTCTTTCGGGCATCAGGATTTCATCGCCATTAAAAATCGGGGCTATGAAATCGGAGTACTGCCTGAGCATAAGGGGGTTATAGCCGCCCGCGTCGTACAAACCGTAAAGTACGCCTGTGTTTGAAGGCATCGTGGAGATGTACTTTAATTGGGCTTCAAGGACAGTTGCGCCCCGCATTGACCTGTCAAGAGCGGATTTTCGCGTATGCATGAACTTGTAGTTTGATGACCTTAAGATGCCGGCTGTTTCCCGGCCTCCGGGCACGCCGGAATATATTGATGAAGGGAGGGCCGGGTTCAGCGGGGATATGAAAAAAAGCGCTTCGCTGAAAACAAAAAATAAAATCAAGGTAAAATAGAAATTTTTGGACACGGCATTTTTTTCGTAAAAGAAGAAAAGCAGGGTGTTGAGCAGGAAAACGCACAGGAAAAAAACCATGCCTTTTGTGAACAACAGGAAACCTGACGCTGTAATCCCGTAAACTTTCATTGCCCTGTCTGCGTTGAAAAAAACAAGAAGGCAAAACGCGGCGAGAAAGAGAAAGACGCTGAAAAGTTTGCTGGCAAAACGGACATCGAAGTAATTTCTGGCGCGGGAAAAAAGCGACATGTTGTCAAACAACGACATCTGTATCGGTGTCAGGAGACGTATGCTTTGTACCGTAAAGGCGGTTATAATTGCCGCCGGTATGACAAAGAGTGTCATGGCGAAACCCGGATGCCTGAGCGACCAGAAAAACGGCGCGAAAGCGTAAAACCAGGAATGAATTGGCGTGTTATTGCCGAGCGAAAGCAGAAGAGATACTGATATCAATATCAAGCTGAAAACGTAAAGCGGCGTTTTGGGATAGAAAAATGAGAGAATAAAAAGGAAAACAAAAGTTGCTGTAAAGAAATTAAGAATGCCGGTGGAATATTGAGGCCATTGCGTAAGCGGGTCGTATGAAATGCCGGAGGGGCCGCCGGGCATCAGGAATGAAAGCAGTCCTGAAAACGGCATTGAGTTGGCCGAAGCTTCGGCGTAGTCCATTTGAATCCTTGAGGTTTCCCGTATAAAGTCAAAGAACAGCCCTGATTGCGGCATTGTCAGGAGTATCATCCCGGCAAAACCGGCGGCAAGGTAAGCGGCCGCCTTAAGCAGTCTTGACGGGTCAAGGGTGAATTTCCTGTTTATCCAGGAATCGTATATCCAGAAAAAGAAAATGAACGCAGCCGTGTATATAAGGGTGGGCGGATGGCCTGACAGGAAGCTGGCGGCAAATAAAAGTATGAATACGGCCCAGTACGCGGACTTTTTTGTGGAAAGAAAATTCCTAAACGACAAAACTATGGCGGGCATCAGCGAATAGCTGCCCAGCGCGCTTAAAAAGTTAATCTTTGTTACTGAGAATGTGTTGAAAAGCAGGACAAAAGTCCCTGCAAGGGAAGGTAAGCTTCTGAAACCCAGCGAGCGAATCAGAAAATAAGACGAACAGCCCATAAATATAAAATGTACTGCAAGGTAGAACTTGAGCGCCAGCGGGAAGTCAAACAGGTAAAAGAAAATACCGGGCGGGTAAAAAGCGCCTTTTTGCACGTCCGCGGCGAAGGGCATGCCTGAAAACACAAACGGCGTCCAGAAAGGCGTGGCGCCGTTCTCTGCGCACGATTTTAAAAAGGCCTTCCACGGGTAGAATTGCGTGTATATGTCGCCGATGAAGAAAACGTCCCCTGTGAAAAAAAACCTGCTGAAAAATGCAAGTATGGCGGCTGTTATTACCGATACTGAAATGTAATCACGGACCTTTTCGGGGATTTTCGAGGCGTATTTCACTGCGCGGCCGCCTTTTTACATGTTTCTTCCATGAGACGCCTTACCTCCGGGTTCCTGTTAAGCCTGTAGGATTTCCTGTAATAATAGCAGGAATCCGCCAGAAATTCCATATCTTTGAGTATGGCTGCCTTGTTCGCGTAGAGCGCGTTCTTGGGGAATGAAACCAATGTTTTTTCGTAATCATTTAGCGGTGTTATAGAGTCCATTATGGCTTCTGCCGTGTTAATTTCAGAGAGGGCGCTGCGCAGGTCGCCTTTGCGTCTGTACAAAAGAGCGAGAGAATGCCTGGCAGAGCAGTAATTCGGCTCAAGCGATGCCGCTTTCTCAAACCATGGAAGCGCGGCGTCATAGTCGCCAAGCTTTAGCGCGTAAAAGTCCCCTATTTCTGCCATGGTAAAGGCCCTGAAAGGCGAAGAAGACGCGGCTTTTTCGTAATATGAGGCCGCGGTTTTCATACTGCCTGATGCGGCTGCGGCCCGCGCCGCGTGAAGGAGCGTTATAGTGTTAAGCATGTCATGCCTGAGGGATGACTCAAAAAAAGCGAGTGCCTGCTTATGGTTGCCTGATTTTTCAGCTTCAATACCGGCCATGAAGCTGAAATAAGGGTCAAGGGGGTCAAGCGCTTCTCCGGAACGAAGGTATGAGACGTTACCGGTTTTCTCGTAAAGCGTCTTTGCCAGCCACGAAGACGCCGGTCTTATCGCTGTGAGAAAAAGCAGAGCCGAGAATATGAGCGCGGGAAAGTAGTGTATT
The DNA here is from genome assembly GCA_964398505.1 of uncultured Spirochaetia bacterium. Taxonomy (GTDB): domain Bacteria; phylum Oederibacteriota; class PGYV01; order PGYV01; family CAYNMZ01; genus CAYNMZ01. The sequence continues at coordinate 1,764 of CAYNMZ010000004.1, read as the reverse complement.
TTAGTGAAAAAAAGCGTTTCTTTTGGCAAGGTTCTTATGGATCCTGTTTCCCTTGTTATCATTCCTGTCATGACGGCGCATGTGAAAAGAACGCCGGGAACATGGAAAGGGAAATGAAAAAAAGAATTGAAGACAACGCCCGCAAGGCCGAAATAAGCTCCGGCTGAAGCGGCGATCATTTTTCTGTGGCCGGAGGTTTCGGGGAAGTTCAGGAAAATGGATATTATTAACCAGGCCGCGAGCAGCATGCCAGGGATGCCAAGCGCCTGGCCTGCCTGCAAAAAGTCGTTGTGAGCGAACGGCGTGTAGTTTTGGTAACGCGCAATTGAGTCCACGGGGAAATTGTAGGCAGGAAAGACCTTCTCGTACGAGCCAATGCCGTGTCCCAGCAGCGGCCTGTCCGTTATCATGCGCAGGGTGGCATCGTATATCTTTGGCCGGTTAAGCAGGTAAGTGTCCGAACCGGCGGAGAGCATCTTCATGCCTGAGGGAAAAAGCGGGGTAAATGCAGTGATTAGCGCGAAAGCGAAGACGGATTTTATTACGCGTGACTTCAGCGCGCGGCGGCTTTCGGTATCTTTTATGGATTCCATGCCCCTTGCGTATTGCAGCCAGAGGCCCGCGGAAACAAGTATGAGCTGCAGCGAGCCTGCCTTTGACCTTGCCAGGCCCAGGGCGGCTATAATAAGGAAAAGCCCGGCGATTTTTAGCCACAGAAGGCTTATTTTTCTCTCGAAAAGAACCCTGGAAAAGAGGAAACCGAAGGGTATTACTATGTAGCAGGCGAAAATGTTGCTGTTGGGGAAAAAGGCGTCAGCGTAAAAACCTCCCTGCCAGTGGGTTACCTGCCTGTAAATTGCCTGGCTTATGGCGATGACTGACAATATGACGCCTGACCATATCAGAAAATTCGCCGTTATAATTTTAAAGGTGTAGCGCCTTAAAAATTGCGAATAAAAGTATAGAACAGCTGCCGCGGAAATGAAAAGCATGAAATATTTTATTCCCGAGTGAAGGTCCGGTGTGTAAGTAAGGGAAACAGCCGACATTATAATGAGGAAGAGAACAGGAAGGTCCAGGTTTGTTGACCTAAGGTCCTCCTTGCTAACTGACCATATGGCGGCCATGACGGCTATAAATACGTATATAAGAGACAGCACGGGCGTGAATTTTCCGGCAGTGACGGCGCTAAGCAGTGTGACCATAAGGACTGCCGCGAATACTATGCTGCGTCTTTTACCGGGATTTAAGCCCAAAAGGTAAGTGAGTTTTATTTTTTTTATCTCTATAAGCCCTATTGTAACCTGGCTCATCAGCACAGCGAGTATAAGGATAAAAGCTGCGGCAAGCTCGAAGTTGTATATGTCAAAATCCGCGAGGTTGTGCAGGAGAAATGCTGTTATGCCTGTAAGAAGGGACGTAACCAGAACTTTTTTTTGCGGCGTTCTGGTGAAGTAAAAGTTGCGTATGATAGCTCTTACGCCGGTAAAGGCGGCTGCCAGGACAATTATAAGCCCTGGAAGACCGAGTTCCACAAGGATCTGAAGCGGCGCGTTATGAGCGTATTTAAGGTAAGACACAGAATTTGTATTATAGACATACTCAAAACTTCCTGGGCCGAAACCTGTAAGGATGCGGGACCTTGATAAGTCAAGCATTTTAAGCCAGCTCTCAAACCGCGGCAACAGTGAACCGTAAATAGAATCGGTTCCTCGAATTTGTACTATGAGCGCCAGAGTTGCTGCCGCTGCTGCTGACAGCGCG
>CAYNMZ010000003.1:0-45357 GCA_964398505.1 uncultured Spirochaetia bacterium | reverse complement strand
GTTTGACACGCAAGACCGGGACATAAAAGTCCTGGAAGCGGCAAAGACGCTTGGCGCTGTCACCGCGCTCCGCTCCAAGATAATTGCAGAAGTGCCGGAAATAAGGGACGCCATTCTCGCAAAAAACGCAGTGGATGTTTTCATAGACTCGGAACCGGACGCGGTAATTGAACGGCTCGCGGCCGCTGTCCTGAACAATAAAAAGGAAAGGATGTCAAGACCCGCGCCCAAGGCCTGCCCGAGGGACCCGGACTGCCTTGAAACAGAGGATTACGCTTTCCTCGCTTCGGTTGACGGCATTTCCTATTACAACGGAAGGGAAATAATAACGACAAGTCCGGCTGCGCCTGTTGAAAACATTGACAGGCTGCCGCTGCCCGCCTGGCACATGCTTCCTGACTTAAAACCCTATCACACAGGCGTCCTGCCGCCGCCGTTCGCGCTTGTGGCAACCACCAGGGGCTGCCCTTACCAGTGCTCTTTTTGCGCATTCGGCAAATCAAAGTGCAGGGAGAGGGGTGTACAGTCCGTGATTAGCGAGATAAAAATGCTCAGGGAAAAACACGGCATTAAATCCTTCCTTTTCTTTGATGACACGATTTCCATAAAGGACGCGAGGGTTAAAGAGTTGTGCCAAAGGATGATTGAGGAGGGGCTTTCCTCGCTTGAGTGGGCGTGCTGCACGCGCGCGAACCTGCTGGACAGGGAAATGCTTCTGCTGATGAAAAAGGCGGGGATGAAGGAAATTGCCATAGGGGTGGAAACCGGATCGGACGAGATACTTAAAAGGACAAAAAAGGGCGTAAGCCTTGACGACGTGCGTCAGGCAGCCAGATGGTGCAAGGAACTGGGCATAATGTTCTACGGCCTTGTGATAATAGGGCTGCCGGGCGAGACAAAAGACACAGTGAAGGAGACCGTGAAATTCATAAAGGAAATAGACCCCTTTTATACGCAATTCTGTTTTGCCACACCTTTTCCCAATACCGAGATATACGGATATTATGAGCAGAAAAACCTGCTCCTTACAAAGGACTGGGAAAAGTATTTCCCGTTGGCTGAAGAGCCTGTAATAAGGACAGAGGCGCTTTCGGCAAAGGAGCTCAAGGAATTAAGGCAATGGGCATATATGCAGGTTTTGCTCAGGCCGGGCTACCTCCTGCGGAAAATAAGGCCGCTTGACTGGAAATGGAATATAAGCGGGCTGATAAAGGTGGTGTCAAGGATATGGGCTGCGATGAGGGGAAGGCCGGTCAGGTAGGGGGGGATTTAGACAATAAACAGGTATCCTCATAGCCATAAACCATAACCTTATCCTTAAGGGAATAGCCCGGGGTATCAAGTGTTGAGCCACTTGTTTACTGCATAAAAAAACTGAAGGAAATCAGCGGGGATAATCGCGAGCCTAAAAAACCGCCAATATGCCTTCAGTTCTCGCAGAAATATATGACCTTCACTGCCGCGTAATCTATGCCCTCAAGCGCGGCTGTGCCGGTTGCCATCCTAAGGTCAGAGAGCCTGTTCTGGTTCTGTTTCATGCGAATCCAGCCGTAGAGGTCGTTTACGGTAAGACCGAGGCGGGCCTCTTTTACCCTTGCTTTTATCAGGGTCACTTTTGCTTTCATGGCAAGCCTCCTTGTTCCGTGTCTTTTATCATTAGACAACCGGCATGGGGTAAAAGTTGCAGAAAATGTTTTGAAATAAGGGATATGTTCGTATATAATTATACAAACATAGGAGGTGGTTTATGAAAAAAAGCGTTTTTATTGCTGTTTTGATTCTTGCGGTTTTTGCGGCTTTTCTGGCAAGCTGCGGCAAGTCGTCTCCGGCAGCGCCGCAGAACACGGCGACGATTACCCCGACCCACAGTATAAGCCCGACATTTACGCACACGGCCACAGTGACAGCCACTCCTACGTCTACATCCACTCCGGATTACGGGACAATAGTCGGCAATCTTGTGCTGCCGTTGGCCCAGAACGGAATTACATGGCAGGTGCTTGTTGACGACAACCTTAACTTCGGTGACGGAGTCCTGAACATGGCGCTTGGCGCCTGCGGAGCGTCGGTGAACGTGCCTTACGCAGTAACTGCGCCGGCTGGTTCGGTTTACGTTTATGCTGTTGTAAAATCATCAAGCGCCCTGCAATATCCTCCAAAGCAGGGAGATTATATAGGGATATACGGTTATGACTGGCCGTCCCTGCCTTCCGTTCCAAATGTTGTTTCAGCGGCGAACACCATGACCGGCGGAATAAACATAAACATGACCGCGGCTGTAAACAATGTGACGGGCACCATAACTTTCCCTGCCGGGGCCGATTACAGCGATATACTGCTGGCCCTTGACAGCGACGGCGACGGCAGCAATGGCGGCATAGTGTTCCTTGATATAAACCAGATACCGGGCGGCACGGGCACTGAATACGGATATGGGCTTTTATGCATTTTCCCGGGAAGCTGGTACATATACGGCATGGTGGACAATGACGGCTCGGGCCTGCCCGGCGCGCCTACAAGCACTGATTTTGTCGGACAGACAGGGCCGCACAGCATGGACCCCGCGTCAGCGAACGGGCCTTACAATTTTACGTGGACAGAGATACCGTAGCCGTTTTTTTCAAGCAACATACGGCAAAGAGGTGATGTGATTGAAAAAAAGTACCGTCTTGGTTTTTTTGTCCGTGATAGCGGTGGTTTCATGGAACGGTTGCAAAGGGAAGGACATTCCGTCAGAGCCCGCAGTCCCGACTGCCACGCCGACCGCCACCTTCTTCGCGGACCAGAAGCTTGAGGCAAAGGTAAGGGAAGCGATAGGGAAAAGCGAGGGTGAGATTACGGCGTCTGACCTTATAGGCTTAACCGACCTTAACGCGGGTTTCCTGAATATATTCTCGCTTGAAGGGATTCAATACTGCGCTGACCTGACTTTCTTAAGCATTGCTTTCAACAACGTATTATCAATCAGCCCGCTTGCGGGGCTGACGGGCCTTGAATCGCTTAATTTGGCGCTGAACAATATTTCCGATATAGGGCCGCTTGCCGGGCTTTTAAACCTGAAATACCTTTATTTAAGCGGCAATGAAGTCAGCGACATTTCGTCCCTCTCGGCGCTGGTTCTGCTGGAGGGGCTTGACCTGAGCTATAACAATCTGTCGTCAATAGAGGCGCTTTCGTCTTTAACGGCGCTAAAGGGGCTTGACCTTGAAGGCAACAATGTAAGCGACATTTCAGCGCTTTCGGGCCTGACATTGCTTGAAGGCCTCGGCCTGGATAACAACAGCATTTCGGACATATCCGCGCTCTCAGGGCTTGTCAAAATCTCTTTCCTTGACCTGAGGAACAACCAGATAACCGATATAACCGCGCTTATCCAGAACGCGCAGGCCGGCGGCATCGGCGCCGGTGACATGGTTTATCTTACAGGGAACCCGTTGAGCAGCCAGGCACAATCTGACGCGCAGGCGCTGATTGACACTTACGGAGCCTCGGTTTATTACTGATGAAAAAGGCCATTTTTGCCGTTGTTTTCACGCTCGCCTGCCTTATAATCCTCGCGGACGGAGCGGCCGTGTACTATGTTTTCTTTCTCGAGCATTCCGCGAAGTCGCTTTACAGCCACCGCTCGCATGACACGGACAAAGACGGAATTCCTGACTTTGACGACCCTGATGTTGACGGTGACGGATTGCCAAACATGCTTGATGATGACTCAAACGGAAACGGCATGCCCAATACTGCCGAGGCTCTGAAATACGCGAAAAAGCTTATCGGCAGGCCTTATGACCAGTTCAATGAGTTCAAGGAAAGCCCTATGACAAAATACGGCGCCATAGTGTGCATTGACGTGGTGCTTTACGGTTATGAAAGGGCGGGTATTTATTTTGAAAAAGAAATGAGGGATCATTATAAAAAACACCCGAAAACCTACCCAAAGGCCCGCTGGAACACGCCTGAAGACAAATTCTTCGCAAGGAGGGTCAGGAATTTCAGGCCTTATTGCGCGGCGCACGGTTTCATCCTTGAAAAGGACACGGCATTACAGCCGGGCGATCTCGTGATATTCTCAAGGGGACATATTGCCATGATAGAAAAGGTGAAAGGGGACGATTATATTACAATAGAGTCGTCGTCAAAAAAGATAATAACAAGGCGCACAAAAAAGGCCGATATAATAAAGAGGAGTAAGGAAAAATACGGGGATGACGTGGTGTACGCGAGGATAACGTTCGGGAACAAAAAAGCAAAACCGGTGTCAGGCAAATGACGCAGAGCGCGGAACAGGAGCTTGTAAAAAAAGCCAAAGCCGGGGACCGGGCTGCTTTTGACAGCCTTGTAAAAAGCTGCGCCAGGGACATTTACAACTTTTGCCTTCGGCTTTGCAGGAACCGAGAGGCTGCCGAGGATATAGCGCAGGAAGCTTTTATAAGCGCGTATAAGAGCATAGGCGGATTCGAGGAAAAAAGCCCGTTTAAGGGCTGGGTCTACCGGATAGCGGTCAATGCCTGGAAAAACCGCGTGCGCTACGAGAAGCGCAGGTTCTTTTCAAAGCATGATTCCCTGGACGAGGCCATGGAGACGGAGGAAGGCGGCATGCAAAGGCAGGTCGCGGACATAAGGCAGCAGCCTGATATGGACGCGGAAAAGGAAATGAAAAAAAGCGCCATACACGCTGCGCTGTCAGGTCTTTCGCCTGACATGCGTCAGATGATAGTCCTGCGCGACATGGAAGAGCTCTCTTACGATGAGATAGCGGGCGTCCTGCGGCTTCCGCTGGGCACTGTGAAATCAAGGATAGCAAGGGCAAGGGAAACGCTCGCTGAAAAACTTCGGGAACTAAAAGAAGGTGGGGAAAATGAGTAATCACGTGAGGGACAAGATATCGTTATATATGGATGGCATGCTTGCCGGGAACGAGCTTGGCGCGTTTGAGGCGCATGTGAAATCGTGCAAAGAGTGCGCCGCTGCGCTTGAGGCGCAAAAAAAGGCCGTAAAAGCCGTAAAAACCGTGAAGGACGAGCCTTTGCCCGTGAATTTCTACGCCAAGCTGAACACGAAGCTTGACGAGGTTGACGAGAGGCGGAAAAGCCCGGTTTCGCGGATCAATTATTTCATAAGGGCCTCAGCCGCGGCTTTTGCCGTAGTGCTTGTCGGGTTTTTTGTTTACAGTTTAAGGGAACAGACAGGGGGCTTTAAGGGGACAGTCATGAAGGCGGATTTTGAGATGACTGCTGAACAGGAATCCGTTTTGCAGGCAGTGCCGGAGGAAAAAGCGCGGCAGAAAGCCGCGGTCAGCGCGCCTGCGGATAAAAAAGCAAAAGTTGAGCCTAAAAAACCGCCTGCCGGAGCAGGACAGGTGAAGTCATTGGCAAGGGATGAGGCTGATGAAAAACTAAAGAAAACGCTGGCGTCAAAAGACGCTATGTACGATATCGCGCCAAAATCAGCAGCCGCTCCAAAGGGCGCTGTAAAGGAAATGTCAGCTGCCGGATTTGCAATGAAAGCGGAGGGGTCTGCGGCGCCTGTTATGGACCTGACTGAGTCAGATTACGAGGGAATTGTCAGCCCGACACGGTCCGTTGTTGTGAAGGCGGCTGCGAGCGCTGCTCCCGAGCCTGTTTTAAAGGTTTTCAGGGATGAAAAGTCGTGGAATGAGTTTGCCGGAGCAAGCGGCATAAAAACAGATAAAAAGCCTGATTTTTCCTCGGAAATGGTCGTGTTTGTGTCAGCCGGAGAAAAGCCTTCGGCCGGTTACGGCATAGAGATAACAGGCGTTGATTACGGGACTGAAAAAGTCACAGTATATTACAGGGGAACAAAGCCCGCAGCCGGCTCAATGAACGCGCAGGTGATTACATATCCTTATGCGGTAAAGATAGTTAAAAAATCGGGCCTTGCGGTAGTGTTGGTGGCTATGTAGCCGCCGCGCACCGCTACATTTTTTAACCTTTCTCCTTAACCCCAAATCCTTATCCTCATGCAATTTAGCCGCCGCGCATCTTGGACCCTGATAAAATTCTACGGGCTTGCGCGCCACCATAATGCCCGTCGGTGGCGGGCAGGTGTCCTCAGCTACAATGCGCCACCCACGGCCTGCGGTGGCGCACGGTGTGCGCCTCTATGGTAATTATGGAACAAAAACCTCCAAGCGGTGTCGTTTAAACGGAAGCAAATAAAACGCGCGGAGGTGCGGATATGGGAAAGGCAGGAAAGCTGGTTCTGGCAGTGATGTTTATTGTTTTTGCGGCAGTTTCCGGTTTTGGGGCGGAAGAAAAGGAGGGTTTGTCGCCTTACTTCTTTGTGCAGGGTCCGGCTGATGTGGAAAGTTTCCCGCTTTTAAAGACAGACGTGATTGTGGACATAGCGGGTATCAGTTCCGAAGTCACCCTGACACAGACCTATAAGAATGACGGCAAAAAGACCATAGAGGCAATATACGTCTTCCCGCTCGGTACGCGCTCGGCCATACATGCCATGCGTATGAAGATAGGCAAAAGGATAATAGAGGCTGAGATAAACAAGAATGACGAGGCGCGGCAGATATACGAAAGGGCGAAACAGAACGGCCAGACAGCTTCATTGCTTGAGCAGAAAAGGCCGAATGTTTTCCAGATGAATGTGGCCAATATACTTCCCGGCGATGTCATCGAAGTCACTGTAAATTACACGGAAATACTCGTGCCCCAGGACAGCGTTTACGAGTTTGTTTACCCGGCAGTGGTGGGCCCGAGGTTCACGGGGGAGAGCGCGGCAGCGGACCTTAAGGGAAAGGACGACTGGGCAGTGAATCCCTACACTAAGGAAAATGAAAAGCCTTCCTATGACCTTTCCATGACTGTAAATATAAACCCGGGCATGGAAGTGTCAAAGATATCCTCGCCGTCACACAGGATAGACACTACGTGGGAGAGGTCAAAGGCAAAGGTGACATTCGCTGACGGCGAGAAAAAGTCCGGCAACAGGGATTTTGTCCTGCGTTACGCGCTAAAGGGCAACCGGATTCAGACAGGGCTGCTTCTTTATCCGGGAGACAAGGAGAATTTCTTTGTCATGATGATGGAGCCGCCGGCAAAGCCCGACGCTTCCATGATACCGGCGAGGGAATACTTTTTCATACTGGACGTGTCAGGCTCCATGTACGGCTACCCGCTTGAGACCTCAAAGGCGGTAATCAAGAAAATACTTGCGGGCATGAACAGCAAAGACTACTTCAACGTCATGTTCTTCGCGGGCGGGTCAAACACGCTGTTCAACCAGGCCATGCCTGCGACTGACGGCAACATAAAGAAGGCGATGGACATGATAAACGCTGCGCAGGGCTCAGGCGGGACCGAGATATTGAACGCGCTGCAGGCGGCGTTCGCGAAAGAGAAAAAACAGGGCGTATCGCGCTCGTTCGTTATACTGACCGACGGCTATGTGTCCGTGGAAAAACAGGTGTTTGACTTGATGCGCGACAAGCTGGGAGAAGCCAATTTCTTCACGTTCGGCATTGGCACAAGCGTAAACAGGTACCTGATAGAAGGCATGGCCAGGATAGGCAAGGGCGAGCCTTTCGTGGCTTTAAACGAGCAGGAGGGGCAGAAGCTGGCTGAAAAATTCGTAAACTACTTGAAAGCGCCTCTCTTAACAGACATAAAGGTGAAATTTGACGGCTTTGGCGCGTATGATGTGGAGCCGGAATCGGTTCCCGACCTTTTCGCGGACAGGCCGCTTGTTGTGATGGGCAAATACAATAAAGCTGACGGCAGGATAATAGTGACGGGTAAAAACGGTAACGGCGATTTTAAAAGGGAAATGCGCGTGGCCCCGCAGATGGATGACGCAAGGAACATCGCTCTTAAGTACCTGTGGGCACGGGAAAGGATAGCTAGGCTGGCTGATTACGGCAAGGTGGGCGTGAATGTCCGGGCTGATGTGACAGCTCTGGGGCTCAAGTACGGGCTTATGACAGAGTACACTTCGTTTGTGGCAGTGGACAAGGAAATAAGGGCAAGCGGCGAAATAGTGACAGTGAAACAGCCCCTTCCTCTGCCTGAGGGCGTGAGCAACTACGCTGTGGGCGAAGCGGGCTTAAGCCAGGCTGTGATGTACAAGAGCGTTGCGCCTTCCGGTTCGGGCTGGAACGGTTTATCGGGCCTGGCGCCAAGGACAGCGGCAAGGGACAAGAAAGCCGAGGTATACGACGCGGTTGAAGAACAGGAAACAGTGCCTTCAATACAGCAGGTTAAAAGCGGGCCGGTGTATCTGACAGACGCGAATCTGCCGGACGATGTTGGCATAAATGAAGTTGAAAAAGCGGTTGTAAATGCCCTGCAGGCCGAGCTTGCCGGTTATTTCGGCGCAAGCGGGATCACGTCGCTGAAGCTTGAGCTTAAATTGAGGAACGGGAAAGTTGAGTCAGTAAGGGTGGTAAGTTACAAGGGCAATTCAGCGCCGCAGAAGGGCATAGAGAATATAATGGCAAAGGTGAGGATGGCAAGTGTGACAGGAACGCTGGTGGTGGAGCTGGGATTGAATTAACCTGCCTACTCAACCCTGCCTCCTTGCCCATAAGGGTTAAGGAGGTAGGATGAGGAAAAAGGCGGCAAAAGTGCGGGGAAGCCGAATAGAGGCCGGCTTCCCCCTTTTGTTTTTCACCTCTTTCCTTAACCCCCCAATCCTTATCCTCATGCGCGGCAGAAGGCGGGAGCTTGATAATTGCCCTGTTTGCTGATAAAATCATTACAAACAAAATAAGGCGGCTATAATGCAAAAAAAAGTTGTTGTAACCGGCGCGACCGGATTCATCGGCAGCAGGTTGTGCGCGGCCTTAAAGGATAAGGGCTATGAGGTAATAGCCGTCACAAGGAAAAAAACAGGCTCGTGTTCCATATTTGAGCGGAAATATTTCTGCGCGGAGTGGAACGTTGCGGACACTTTCATTGACTCGGCTTTCGCTGTAATCAACCTTGCCGGTGAAAACATAGGTTCAGGACTGTGGAATGACGAAAAAAGACAGTCGATTTTAAGGAGCAGGCTTGAAGCAGGCGAAATGATTGTCGAGGCCGTTGAAAGGGCGGCAGTAAAGCCGCGGGTTCTGATACAGGCCTCGGCTTCAGGCTATTACGGGCAAAATGAAGCGGGCGGGCCGGTTGAGGAAAGCGCCGCTCCCGGCAACAGCTTTCTTGCTGATGTGTGCAGGAAGTGGGAAGATTCAACGCTTGAGGCAGAAGCGATGGGTGTGCGCAGGGTGATAACGAGGTTCGCGCCTGTAATTGGAAATGGAGGGGGCTTTTTAAGGGCAGCGGAAACGCCGTTTAAGTTTTTCTTGGGCGGAGTTTTAGGCAGGCAGGACAGGCCTTTCCCATGGGTTCATGTAAATGACGCGGTTTCGGCAATAATATTTCTTATGGAAGATGACGGCGCTTCAGGGCCAGTTAATATTTGCGCTCCTGAAATGAAAAACAGCGGGGAATTTTACAGGGAACTGGGCAAGGCCTTGAAAAGGCCGGTCTGGTTGCCGGTGCCGGACTTGTTTCTAAAAGCGCTCCCTGCGGGCATGGGGCAGGAGCTTTTTATCAATACCTGCCATATGTCATGCAAAAAACTTCTTGGCCTGGGTTTTAAGTTCAATTACGGTGAATTGGCGTCGGCAATGAAGGAGATATACGGATGAATATGAAAACCATACACAGGGCTTACAAGGATGAGATAATACGCTGTTACGGTTTTATCGGAAAGATAAAGGTCTGGAACTCAAACAGGGAGCCAAATGACAACAATGTCCTGAAGATGATCGAGGCAGGATTCAAGGATTTCAGGGATATAATACTGAAAGGGCTGGATAAGACTTACCTTGACAGGCAGATGGCTCCTGCGCAATACAAGATTTATAAATTTGTCGCAGCAAAACTTACGAAACAGTATGTGGTGAATAATTTTAAAAAGACAGCGTGTAATACTGACCCCGCGATAAGCATATATTTGGATATGAAGGGCGAGTAAAATCTAAAATCCATAATCCATAATCTGCCACCCTAATCCTTATCCTTAAGGGAGGAGTCTGGGGTCACAAGTGTTTGATATTGATTTTCAATCTTTACGTTATAAACAAGAATAAGTTGGCATTGGATATAAGCTATTGTCTATAAGCCATACTTTATAAACTTGAAATTGGCATCCATCCGGGGCCTGAACGTTCACAATTTAAGTACAATATTTACCCTAAATGGCAGTATGGAATAAAAAATGACGCATCTGCAAAAACCATTTTGTAGGTTTTGAGTACAATGAACCCTCCAAAAAATGAATAAAATGCCAGTATTAAGCGTTTAAAATAATACATAATATTACTTGACAAAACAGGGGGCGTGTATTATACTTGTTTTAACGTTGAATACAAAGAAAATAGTTGATTAATTTTTTTTGAGCAATTATTTAAACGGTTAAAATTGACAGGCTAAGTTTCCTGCGCGGGAAACTGGGGAGGCCGCGATGAAAGCAAATCTCAAAAGCGGAACTTTGGCGGGTTTGGCTGTTCTTTTTTTCTTTTCTTTCCCTTTGTTCGTATTTTCCGGCGACCCGAGGGTTATTTCAGTGACAATGAACCCTCCTGCCCCGACTTTCGGAGACAGGATAACTGTTGACATGGTTTTCTGCGGCTCACCTTATCAGCGTGTCCAGGCAGGCCTGGCTGTTTCCACAAAATCAACCCCGCAGGACGCAAGGGTTTCCGGACTCGGGCAGGTCTTCATCATGAGCCATGCGGGCTACAATGTGCACACTCCGCTGCCGGCTTCGGCGCCAGGCGGCGAAATAGGATACACGCTGATAACTCCCACAGGTTCTGTTTACAACTGCTCTACCTGCGGCCAGACAAGCCCGGACGGACTTCTTATTACAATGCGTTTCGGCGACATAAACCCGCTCACCATACCTGACAAGGAATATTTCGCGTCCTGCGATCCGACCAACCTCTACCTCCATCTTGTAATGAAAAACAACAACATGGCTGACGGCGACTATAACAGGCCGGAGCTCTGCCCGCAGAGCCTGACCTGGTCAATACCCCTGCTTCCGCCTGATATCACAATCCAAAAACGCGTTGAAGGAACAATGCAGGCAACGGGCGATCTCGTGCTTTTTTCAATAGACTACAATTACGCGAACGGAAATCCCGTCATTACGGATGCCATACCTGCGCCGCCTGCGGGCTCAACCTGGACGCTTGTGTCAGCCGGCCCTTCAAGTTTTTACAGCGGCCCTGCCGCAGGAGCGGTGACAGCGGGACAGATGATGACGTGGACGCTGCCTGCGAGGGCGGGGTTAAAGGGCGAGGCTACCGGTACGGTGTGGTTTCTGCTGCGTATAAACGGCGCTCCGACACCCGGCTCTCAGGTGGTAAATACTGCGAACGCGTCAATGGGCGGCATAACAAGGTCTTCAACTGCCAGGCTGGTCGCGGGTCAGGCGGCAATTAATATAAGGAAATACCAGAGCATAAATACCGGTGTTCCGGGCGACAGGGTGACTTATACTCTTGAATACAGCATAAACGGCGACCAGCTTGTGGTTTACCAGCCTTTTGACGAGCTTGTGCCGGGAACTTCTTTCGGGAGCACGTCCTCAACATCAGGCGGAACGCCGCCCGCAGGATGGAGTTTCCAGCCGAACAAGTCGGCCGGAATGTGGTATGTGGAGGATTTGTGCGGTACCGGCGATGTCACGATAAGGGGAGATACGACGCAGGCGGATGATTATCCGGGACTTTTGTATACTGCGTATCCGATGACAAATACAGCGCAGTGCCTCGGCACAATAATTACAGAGGTAAAGATAGACCCGGGCCCTGTCGCGACAGGCACATATGAGGGCGCCGACGGGCTTGTCATAATAAGGAACGACGGCGTCGCGGGAAACGCGCGCGCTTACGGGCTGGTGCTTTCCATAGACGACTTCATTGGCACGAACAGCAACGGCAATATCGGTTTCCAGAAATGCATAGGCTCAACCTGCACCTGGCCGCTTTCCGTGAACACTGTACAGGTCATGGGCAACAAGTGGTATTACGTGAAAATAATGGTGGGCCCGACGAACGAGTGCCAGTTTTCAGCCAAAGTCTGGCCAAAGGGCGATCCTGAGCCGCTCGGCTGGACCATTACATGGACGGATGCGGCGTGCGGCGCTGACGGCATGAACTGCTCGACCTCGGGCCGGACCTGGTATTCGGGAGTGGCAGAGCAGGGAGGAGCCACTGCAGCTACGCAGGATTCCTACAATAACTTTATCATGCTCAAACCCAGGGTTTCGGCTAATACCACGCTGTATGATACTGTGCCTTCGGGAATATCATACGGAGGCGCGTCCGGAAGCGGTACGCTTAACTCAGGCATGGTAAGGTGGAATCTGGGTTCCATATATAATGAAGGCGGCTCGCATACGTGGTGGGGCACAATAACAGGCTGCAGCCCCATAACAAACCAGGCTGCCATAGACGGCAATGACCCGATAATACCGATACTTTCAAACATGACAATTCTTGACCCTTATTGCGGCACGCCTACTGTGACGCCAACAAGTACGGAAACACCGACATTTACGAGCACAAGGACGCCTACTCCGACCTTTACAGCCACTCCTACAAGGACAGATACTCCGACATTTACGCCGACCTACACGGCAACAGCCACTCCCACGGCCACTCCGACAAGGACGGATACGCCGACCTTTACATCCACATTCACCAGGACAGATACGCCAACTTTCACGTCAACCAGTACTGCCACGGCCACATATACTCCGACATTTACGCCTACCGATACCAGGACAGCCACGCCGACTTACACGCCTACAAATACAAGGACAGCGACGCCTACATTTACTGACACGAGGACAGCCACGCCGACCTTTACTTACACTGACACGATATCGTCGAACACGCCGACAGCCACGCCGACTGCGACGATGACATTTACTGCGACGCCCACTTACACTGCTTCGCCAACTTTTACTGACACTGCTACGCCCACAAATACCAGCACTTACACGGCCACGCCCACGGACACGCGAACAATGACGCCGACCTTCACTTTCACGAACACGCTCTCGTCAAACACGCCCACTGTGACGCCCACTTTTACGGACACATACACTGCCACGCCGACTTATACTGTGACGCGCACAGCCACGCCCACATTCACTTTCACGCTCACGCGGACAAATACGCCCGAGAACACGCCGACCTCAACGCCTACTTATACAAGCACGAGGACTGCTACGCCGACCTTTACCCCGACCTTTACGGTGACAGATACGCCTACGTTTACAAGGACTGCGACCCCGACTTTTACGCGCACAGACACGCCTACCATAACAATGACGCCGACGATCACAATGACCAGGCCGGTTTACTCATATTCGGTGGTATTGAATGTATATAACGAGGCGGGAGAGGTGGTAAAGACCATTGGCCGTGTTTCAACCGACAGCAGCCTGTCTTCAATGGCGCTTTACGCTGGCGATAAAAAGGACCCTGAGACATTTATAGGAGGCGAATACGTGAGTGTTTACCTCCCGGGTGTTGAGACTGACACAACCCAGGGACAGGGAGGAACGTGGTTTGAGTGGGACGGAAAGAACGACCAGGGCCAGTATATAGCTTCAGGGCCGTATTATATAAAGGCCGAGCAGACGGATCCGTACGGGCATGTCTATACGATAATCACTGACATAAGTTTCATAGACAACAGGGAATATGTGGAACTGAACATATTCAATGCCGCCGGCGAGATAGTAAGGACATACAGGAAATACGGCGCGTATTACAGCGGGGACCCTCTGGATTTAAACGTGCCTGACGTAATAACGCTGCGGCCGGGAGGCGCGAACAGCGTGAGCGTGAAATACGCGCCGCAGACAGGCGATATCCTTTCCTGGGACGGAAGGAACGCGGACGGCATTATTGTCGCGAACGGCACATATGAGATACAGGTGGTTGTCAAGGACGAGTTGCGCGGAATGAATTCGGCGTCAAAGACCGTGATTGTCCTTCGTGAATCAGAAGCATACCTGGGCAATATCAGCGCCAGGCCGAATCCGTACACGAAAAATCACGAGTACCTCGGCGGCATAGAGATAAGGTGGGATTTCGGCTCAGCGTCAGGCTGGCAGGAAAACAATCCTGACGCTGTTTACGGCAAGGCGAGGATAAAGATTATGACCGTGACTGGCGGACTTGTGCGGGAGATAGAGGCCAACCTTGCTTCAGGCAGGGCGTTCTGGGACTTAAAGACCGCGTCAGGAGAGCCGGCAGCGGGCGGTTATTATGTGGTCCTGGTTGAAGGCAAGAGCGATTCGGGGTATTTTGAGAGGAAGACGGTGAAATTGGCTGTGATACGCGGGAAAACGCTTCAGGGGAAGAAATAATTAATAATGAAGACAGATGTGGATTTTTAAAATATAAAATGCCAAAACGAGGGGTTTCTACGGCAGTTGAAAGACTGCAGCAGTTCTTTGCAAATGTTTTAACCGCTTCTTTTTACAACCCCTGCAGGCCCCTGCCCGGGCCTGCGGGGGAGTCTCACCTTTTTCCTTAATCCTTAACCTTATCCTCGTCCTTATGCGGAGATTCCCTGTTCTTCCATGCTATATTAGACAATCTGAAATTTTAGACTTGAAGCTGCCTCTAATACTAAACCATAATCCATAAACCAAAATCCATAACCGGAAATTCGGGCTGATTAAATTTGCAATCATCGGGTTTATTGGAGTATTTAATATAAAATATCAAAATATAGAATTCAATCCATCCCTCTGCCTTCCCGCACAATTCTTTTTATCCTGTCGAGCCATTCCAGGATTTCCTGCTCTGCCTCAGCTTCTGAATACATGCGTTTTGACAGGTATAGTGCGCTTAAGGTTTCATGCGCCTCTATGTCATAGGGGTTTGCATGCACCCATTTTTTAAGTTTTTTTAACCGGGAGAGGAATTTTTCGTCAATCTCCTTTTCCGCGGTCGCTGTGCTGTTCTTTTTCATGGCAGCCACGTCCTTTAAAATAATTATACCCGGTAAGAAGAGAAAAATATGTGAATTAGGTCACTTTCTTAAAGCTATTTGGCTATAATCCATAAACCATAATTTGTGAACCGTAAGCCATAAGATTAGAATTCTTTTTCGCGGCGCGGAAATTTTGAATAAAAGCAGGAATAAAGTGATATAATTAAAATATGAAAGTGAAAGACGGATTTTTGGCTGCCTATGCAAGGGAGACGGGAGTATGAATAAGTCAGGGCCTTATGTTGTCTCGGTTGTTATTGCGCTTGCGTTTTTCCTGCACTCTGTCTCATGCAATATGAACAGGATACCGGCAAAGCCTGTCATGAATTCTCCGACCTATACAAGGACAAATACTGTCCAGCCTTCCGTGACCGTATCTGCGTCTGCCACGCGCACAGCAGCTGCTTTTTTGAGCGGCACGAACACAGAGACACGGACGCCCACATACACTGCCACCATGACAAATACCGCGACACGGACGCCTACAGGCACGGCTGTGCTTACAGCTTCGTATACGGCTACGCAAGTAACGGCTTCATACACCGCGACGCAGACTCCCACGCACACTGCCGCTGCTGTTACGGCTTCATACACGGCAACAGAGCAAATAAGCGCCACAGCAACGATGACAGTCACAGCCACACGCACGCGGACGCCTCCTGTAACATGCGCGGGAAAAACAACGGGCCCGGGCAATTACACGAGGAATACGATTGTAGGCGCTGACACACGGGAGTATATGGTGCATGTGCCGCCTTCATATTCGCCGGGAACAGGCGTGCCGCTTGTCCTGTGCTTCCATGGCGGGGGCGGCAGCGCGCTCATACAGCAGGTGATAACGGGACTTAACGCGAAGTCCGACGCGGAGGGTTTCATTGCCGTGTATCCTGACGGGTTCGGGAACACGCGTACATGGAACGGCGGAAACTGCTGCGGCGCTGCTGCGTTCCTGAACAAGGATGATGTCCGGCTTACCAGGCAGATATTGGATGAAATGCAGGCTGAGTTCTGCATTGACCCGGCGCGGATTTACGCAAGCGGCCATTCAAACGGCGCGATACTGAGCAACAGGCTGGCGTGCGAGCTCTCCGACAGGATTGCGGCAATTTGCGCTGTCGGCGGAGGAATAGGCGACGTGAACCCGACTGATTCCACGGTATATTTCAACTGCGGCCCGTCAAGGCCCGTGCCTGTGCTGCAGATACACGGCCTGCAGGACGGGTGCTATCCTTACAACGGCGGCTACGGAGCAGGGATTTCCAACACGGATTTTGTGTCCATACCCCATACTGTGGCTGACTGGGTGGCAAGGAACGGCTGCGGCGCTTCGGCAGTCCAGACATATTCCTTTGGCAATGCTGTGTGCATCTCATACAGGGATAACTGCCAGCAGAATGCCGAGGTTATGCTGTGCACTGACACGCTCGCGGGCCACAACTGGCTGGGCTCGGCAGTTTACCCGAGCGCCGCGACCTGCGGCGGCGAGCTGACCACGGATATTATTTCAAATGATGTTATGTGGGAGTTTTTCTTAGCGCACCCGATGCCGTAAGGGAGAGGATTGATTTGAAATTTGAGATTTGAAATTGCCTTTAATAGTAAACCATAATCCATAAATAAAAATCCATAACCCTGACTGCTTAAACACGCGGCCGACAGTTTTTGGCCCTAAATATAAGATTCTGGCAGTTTCTGCAGGATACGGTATTATAAGCGCTGAAAGACAAAACAATAAAACGGGGTAATTGTACAAAATTCACAGGCCATAACAGGCCTGCCGTTTGATTTGCATGTCTTGCTAAAAAGGAAGAGAATAAGAATAGTGACGGACCTTGAGTTGAGATTATGGAATTGACCGGGCATCTCGTCAACTCTCAGCTCAAGATCCGTCCCCGGAAGGTCATACACGGCAATGGGGTTGGCGGCGATGCTGCCTGAAACCGAAACAGTTGAAATGCCGGCAGTTGAAGCGTATGTGGCGGAAGTGAAAAAGGCCTGCGGAAGCGGGGAGGCGGCCTGAAACTCAAAGACCGCTGACAAAATGCTTCAAGCCATAAACTTGAACCAACAGAACAAGCGCTTGCCTGGACGGGATAGCTTTCCCGCGCCATTTGTTCCGCTCAAATTCCAGCACAGGGCTGCCTGCCAGAGACAGTTTTTGCGCGCAATTCACGGCAATATCGGGCTCCTAATATCACGGGCTTCTAGGCTTCTAATATCCCTTGTATTTCCCCGATTTTTCCGTATAATATCCCTGTTTTCCCGTTCCAAAACATATATTATAACAGGAGGATTTGTCATGGAAAAACTGTCAGCATTACAGGAATTGAGGCTGAAGTACAGGCCGCAGCTGCCCGCCATATTGAAGGCCCCGGTTACGTCCATAAAGCCGGTTACAGGCAAGCCGACATCGTCTATTTCGGACGCCGGCATATTAAAGGAGATATTTGACCACAATTTCGGAAAGCCCATTGTCACCTTCAGCAAGGGCAAGAACCCGAAAGTGAACAAGAAAGCCATAAAAGTAGGAGTGGTATTGTCAGGAGGACAGGCTGCCGGCGGCCATAACGTGATAGCAGGGCTTTTTGACGGCCTTAAAAAAGTAAACCCGAAAAACAAGCTTGTAGGTTTTCTCGGCGGGCCGTCCGGCATTATTGAAGGAAAATTCATGGAAATTACAGCTAAAATAATGGACGAGTACAGGAATACGGGCGGGTTTGACATGATACAGTCGGGTAGGACAAAGATAGAGACTCCGGAACAGTTTGAGAAATCAAAAGAGACGATGGTAAAAAACGGCATAGACGCGCTTGTTGTCGTCGGCGGCGACGACTCCAATACAAATGCCGCCCTGCTTGCCGAGTATTTCGCAAAGGAAAACGCCCCTGTGCAGGTAATAGGCGTGCCCAAGACCATTGACGGCGACTTAAAGAACGAGATGGTAGAGACGTCTTTCGGTTTTGACACGGCCACAAAGATATATTCCGAGCTTGTGGGCAACATTTGCAGGGACGTGAACTCCGCGAGGAAATACTGGCACTTCATAAGGCTCATGGGAAGGAGCGCGTCGCACATAACGCTTGAGGTGGCTTTCCAGACACAGCCGAACATCGCGCTGATTGGCGAGGAAGTGCTGGAGAAAAAAATGACATTGGGCCAGATTATTGACAATATTGCGTCTGTGATAGCCAAAAGGGCGGCTGCGAAGAAAAATTTCGGGGTAGTGCTTGTGCCCGAGGGGCTGATTGAATTCATACCGGAATTCAAGACACTGATAAAGTCGCTGAACGACATACTGGCGGCGAATGAATCTGAGCTGTCAAGGACAGGCAGTTTACGCGAGAAAAAAGAGCTTGTTATTTCCAAGCTTGAGCCGCAGCTTGCCTCGCTCATGAGTTCCCTGCCCGAAGGCATAGCGGGCCAGCTCATACTTGACCGCGACCCTCACGGAAACGTGATGGTCAGCCAGATTGAGACCGAAAAATTGCTGGTGGAAATGCTTGAAAAGAAGCTGAAAGCCATGAAAAAGGACGGGGAATACGAAGGAAAATTCGCGGCTATAACACATTTCTTTGGTTATGAGGGGCGCTGCGGTTTTCCCACAAATTTTGATACAAATTATTGCTATGCCCTCGGCTATAACGCGGTCCTGCTCATTGCGAACGGCTTTTCTGGATACATGTCCTCGGTTAGGAATTTGACCAAAAAACCGTCACAGTGGTCCGCGGGCGGCGTTCCGCTTACGATGATGATGAACATAGAGCGCAGGAAAGGCCATGACAAGCCTGTAATACAAAAAGCGCTTGTCGAGCTTAAGGGAAAGCCGTTTAAGGCATGGGCCGCGATGAGGGACAAACTCGCGATAAATGATGATTACCTCTTTCCGGGGCCGATACAGTATTATGGGCCGTCCGAACTTGTTGATGCCGGGACAAAGACGCTAATGTACGAGAGAGCGTCAAAAAAATAGGCCGCGCAGGTGAGATAATGGCTATAATTGTGTTAAAACCTAACAGGGATGAAATGGCCGGGCTGAATGTCTTTGACTGGCCGATATGGGAAAAGGAAGTCTCAAAATTCAGCTGGCATTACGATGACAGCGAAACCTGTTTCATACTTGAGGGCAAGGCGAGGGTTACGGCAGGGAATGAAACCGTGACATTTGAGGCCGGAGACCTTGTCGTGTTCCCGAAGGGGCTTGACTGCGTTTGGGAAGTGATTGAGCCCGTAAAAAAGCATTACAGGTTTGGCTGATAATTACTGAAAATTTACGGCCCGCGCATGAGGGCGAGGCCGTGGAACAATAATATATTTAAGGAGATTACATGGCAAAAAAGGGGAAAAAGAAAGCCGGGCAGGGCAAATCAAAAATCGGGCTGTGGGTACTGTTCGGCATAATAATGCTTGCGGGGCTTTTCCTCAGGCTTTACCAGCCTGACTGGTACGCTGACAGGCAGTTCCATCCTGACGAACGCTGGATAGTGGGCAGCGCGGTGCCGGGCTTAAATTACCCTGACAAGCCCATAGGCCTGCAGTACGGCTCGCTCCCGCTTTATATACTCTCTTTTTACAAGAATTTCCTGAACGACCTTAGGAATAACGGCTGGGTTAAGAACCTTGACACCAACAGGGAACTTATCGGCGGCGCGCGCGTGATGTCGGGCCTGGTTGACGCGGGCACTATAGTGTTCGTGTTCCTTGCCGCCATGCTTTTGTTCGGCCCAAAACCTGCGCTTTTCTCTGCCGCGCTCCTTGCTTTTACTCCGTTGCACATACACGCTGCCCACTTCTTCACAGTTGACACTTTCATGGCCTTCTTCCTTTCGGCCATGATTTATTTCTGCGCCAGGATATACAAATACGGGACACTGCCGAATTACATACTTGCAGGCGTGTTTTACGGCGCGGCGCTGGCTTCAAAAATAGCCGCCTCGCCAGCGGCGCTGGCCATATTCGGCGCGCATTTCCTTTATTTCCTTTCCATAAAGGGAAAGACAGCCTCGGCCAGGGAGGAAAAACTACAGTCCTGGATAAATCTCGGCTGGGCCGCGCTTACTGCCTTTGCCGCTTTCTTCGTCTTCATGCCGCACGCGCTGCTTGATTTCAGGAAATTCATGGCTGACAACGATTACCAGCGCCGTATACTCGTTACAGGCGAGGGGGATGTTCCTTATAACAGGCAGTATTTGAACACCATGCCTTACCTTTATTACATAAAGAATCTTGTTTTTTACACCATGGGCATACCGCTCGCGCTTGTGTCGCTTTTTGCCTTCGCTTTCTACCCGGTAAAGACCGTTATGGATATCATAAAAAAGAAGGCTGTTGACCTGTCGGTTCTTGTGCCGCTGGCCTGGCTTATACCTTATTTCGCGATAGTGGGCGCCTCGTTCGGCAAGTTCAACAGGTACATGCTTCCGTTCACTCCTTTCATCATAATGCTTGCGGGAAAGTTTCTTTATGACTTCGCGGGATGGGTAAGGGAAAAAAAATGGGCAGGTGCGTTAAAGGCGGCCACGCTGGCAGGCGCTGTATTTTACGGCCTGGCTTTCATGAACGTTTACACGAATTCCCACACCTGGATACAGGCTTCTCGCTGGATATACAAGAACATACCTGAGACGCAGTTTGAGGGACAGCAGATGCGAAAGACAACCATACTCAATGAAATGTGGGGCGATGACTTGCCTGTGTACGCCGACGGCAAGGGAAGCTGGGTTTACAATATAACCAAATGGAACGTGCAGGAACCTGATTCTCCGCAGAAGCTAAGCGAGCTTTCCTTCAGGCTCAATGAGGCTGATTACGTGGCCATGGCGGACCGCAGGGCTTACGGCACATACCTCCGGCTGCCGAAACGCTATCCCTTAAATTATTATTACTTCAGCACAATGATGAAAGAACCTGAGAAACTCGGCTTTAAAAAGGTCCTGGACCTCGCGGTTTACCCCTCGCTGTTCGGCATAAACATAGTTGACGAAGGCGCGGACGAGAGTTTCCAGCTGTATGACCACCCCCATGTTTTCATATTTAAAAACGAGAAACGCTACGGCGTTGAGGAACTGCGCGGGCTTCTTGCGGCCGGCGAGAATGAGGTAAAACAAAAATTCGGGACACAGTCAGGCCGTATTGCGGGATATGATGCGCCGCAAAAGGGCTTAAACAACCCCAACATAGGGCAGTTAAAGGACAGGGTTACGGGAATCGCGCCGTTTATGTCGGTTTTTATGTGGTATCTTGCCGTACAGCTGCTGGCTTTCATATTCCTGCCGCTGCACTTTAAGGCGCTCGGGAATTTAAGGGACAAGGGCTATGGCCTCGCCAAGGTGTCGGGCATATTCCTGTTCGCGTGGATAAACTGGATTGTTGTCTCGCTCGGTGCCTGGAAATTTTACCAGGTAAACCTGTGGATTCTTCTGGCCGCTCTCGCGGCCTTAAGCTGCCTTGCTTACATGAAAATGAAGGAAGAGGCTTCGGCGTTTGTGCGAGACAAGAAGCTCTATATTCTGATGACCGAGGCATTCTTTCTCGGCGCTTACATGCTGTTTGTTTTTGTGAAGATGTGGTGCCCTGACATACACAATGTGATGGGGCACGGCTACAACGGCGGCGGCGAGCCAATGGGCATGGCATACCTTTCAGCGATTTTCAACGCCGTAAAATTCCCGCCGCATGACCCGTGGCTCGGCGGCTTTACGCTCAATTACTATTACTGGGGGCAGCTCATGCTCGCCACAGTGTCAAAACTGCTCGGCTATTTCCCCAGGGTGACTTACAACCTATCCCTGGCGCTTTTGTTCGCCCTGTGCTTCATATCAGCTTTTTCCATGGCTTACAACATGACGGGAAAATACAGGTACGCGCTGCTCGGCGGCTTCCTGCTGGCAATGGCCGGAAATTTCCACACCATGATATTTACGCTTGACAGGCTGGTGAACACATCGGGCATACAGCAGTTCCTGACGCAGCTTGGCTCTTTCCAGTTCATATGGGACCCTACGAGGATATACCCGTCCCCGGTAATAACCGAGCTTCCTTTCTTTTCCTATCTTTACGGCGACCTGCACGCGCACAATATAGTAATACCGGTGACCGTCCTTGCCGCGGCCTTTGTTTACAATATACTGAAAGCGCCAAACAAGACCGTCAATATAGCGGAAAGCTTCGGCGCGGGCGTGCCGCAGAAGCTTATTACCGGCGTATTGCTTTCGCTCGGCCTGGGCTCAATGCTCACGATAAACACCTGGAACTTTCCTCCTGTGCTGATACTTGTGGCGACCGGGCTTTTAATGCTGGGATTCAACCTGTACAGGGAAAATTTTGTGACGCCGAAAAAGGCGTCGCCTGCGGTTGTCGCGAAAAATGCGGCAATTCCTGCTGTAGCGGGCCTTATGGTTATAGCCGCAGTGGCTGTTGTTGCTTACCTGCTCTTTGAGCCTTTCCACAGTAATTTCCAGTCGCCTTACAAGTCAGTGCCGCATTTAATCTCAAAACCGGAACGCGCCTCGCTTGAGGTCATGATGAGGTATTTCAACGTATTTTTTCTTGTAATATTCGCTTTTATGTATTTTGTCTGGGAAAAGGGCGTGGCGCTTTTTGACAGGAAAGCAGGGCTTTTCAGGCTGAAGATGCGCAAATTTGACGCTGACAAGATAATGTCGCATATTGAAAAGGTCGGAGAAAAAGCTGGCAGGAGCCCGGCGCTCTTATGGCGCATGATAGCAGCGGGTATTGTCACCCTGGTTTTCCTGATACTCCTGCTTGTTGAGACAACCTTTGCCTTCCTGTTCCTTATGGCTGTCACCTGCCTCCGGGTCATGTTTACGACAAAGGACAGGGACGAGCTTTTTGCCATGCTGCTCCTTTTGGTTTCAATAGGAATGATATGGGGGACAGAGATATTTTACATAGCTGACGGCAGGATGAACACGGTGTTCAAGTTCTACATGGTGGCATGGACTTTCATTGCGCTTGCGGCGCCTTTTATGTTGAACAGGATTATTGAGTCAATGAAAGCCGTATTCAGGCCGGAAAAGAACGGCGGTTACATGCTGGCGGCCGCTTCCGCAGCCTACGTGATGCTGATAATAGTTTTGCGCGTAGTTGAGTCGCGGCTGGGTGGCAGCTATTCGCAGGCGTTCTTTGTGGTCACCGTGCTTTTGGCGCCTCTGTTCCTTTTCATATTCAGGGACAGGATAGGCAAATATGTGTTCTCAGGCGCGCTTGTGTTCCTGCTTGTGCCTGCGGTAATGTACCCTGTGCTGGGATCGGTTTTCAAGATGAACATATGCAGTAACGGCTTCAAGCAGGCCCCGCGCATAGACGGCATGGCATACATGGAAAACATTGAACAGCGCCAGTTCTCGTCAAAGGATTTTGACAGGTACGATTACAAGGCCATAGACTGGATAAACAGGAATTTAAGGTCCATAGACATTATTCTTGAAGCGCCGGGACAGGACATGTACTCCGGAGTTTCCAGGATATCAATATTCACCGGCATGCCGACCCTTGTGGGCTGGGGCTACCAGGTGGGGCAGCAGAGCGGCAGGGGCAGGGAAGTGTCGCAGGCCATGCAGGTGGCCTCAATGATATACACGGCCACGGACCTTGAATCCGCGAAAGCCATGATGAAGCAGAACAATGTGAAGTATTTTTACATAGGGAACATAGAGAAGAAAATGTATCCCGGCTGTGAGCGCCTGGCCGCGATAGGCGAGCCTGTCCATGTAAACGAAGGCTCGGCGCTTTTCAGATTAAAAGACTAGGCGATTTTAGAATCCCTAAATGCCTGAAAAAATCGTTGATTCGCTTGTTGCCGCCGACGTCGCGGTGTTCAGGTTCATAAACGGGACTTTGTACAACAGTTTCCTTGCCGGGCTGATGAAGTTCGCGGCAAATGACATATTCCTCATAGTCCTGGTATTTTCAGGCCTTTTTTGCCTGATAAAGACAGGCGGCGAAAAGGCGAAAAAGAACATTGCTTTTTCCCTTTGGGCCCTGATTTTGACCAATATTGCAAGTACGCATTTGCTGAAGCCCTATTTTAAGCGGCCCAGGCCCGTGGCAGAGCTTGACGCGGTTAATTTCATGGTTACTATGAAAAAATACGGCTGGGCTTTCCCGTCCACGCACACCGCGATGGCAGCGGCGCTTTCTGTGGTGCTGTGGCGGGACTATCCCAAGGCAAGGCCTGTGCTTGCGGTTTTCAACGCTTGCGTCGGGTTTTTCTGCGTATACACGGGCGGGCATTATCCGCTGGATGTGGCAGCAGGGCTCATCCTGGGTGTTGTAATTGGCCTTGTTGTCAATTTCCTGAAAAATAAAGCGGCATATACAGGCAAGCGATAAAATATAGAGGTGCTTTGAATGAAAAGTTCGTGTACTGCCGTCCTTGCGGTCTTAATGGCTGTTCTTTGCGCTCGCGCTGATGACAGCGCAATAAACGTGCTTTGCTACCACCGTTTCCAGGAAAACGCGGGAAAGGGAAACGACTCCTACTGGATAAAGCCGGAGAGGTTTGAGCAGCACTTGAAGTTCCTCAAGGATGAAGGGTATAACGTGGTATCCATGAAAAAGTACCTTGACTATATAGAGGGCAAAGACAAGCTCCCTGAAAAGAGCGTCATTATAACAATTGACGACGGTTACAGGAATGTCTATGAAAACGGTTATCCTGTGCTGAAAAAATACGGGTATCCGGCCACCGTGTATCTTTACTCGGTTTTTTATCCCGGCGGCAGGAGCGCGCTGACCGCTGAACAGGTTGCGGAAATGTCGGAAAACGGCATTGAATTCGGCTGTCATTCACATACGCACCCGTACCTGACAAGGCGTAAGCCTGACACGACTGACAGGGAGTACTTGAAGTGGCTGCGGTCGGAGATAATAACCCCGAAAAAATACCTTGAAAAAAAGCTCGGCATGCCTGTTGAATCCTTTGCGTATCCCTACGGGCTGTATTCGGACGCTGTTGTTCAGGTTGTAAGGGAAGCAGGATACAGGGCGGCTTTTTCCGTTGTCCCGTCATTTAACACGGCCGAAACGCACAAGTACAAGCTGAAAAGGACCATGATATACAGCAGCACGACGACGGAAAAGCTCAGGGAAATACTTGAAAGAAGGCCCATGAGGCTGTCTTTAAGGTATCCTGAGGACGGCGAAATCACGGAAAAGGCGCCGGTTACAATAAAGGCGGTCCTTGCCGAAGATTCGCTCTTGAATACCGCGACGATTAAGTTTAAAATGGGTAATGTGACGCTTTATGACAGCAAATACGACCCTGCGACAAGGACGCTCACTTACAGGTATGAACGATTGCTGGGAAAGGGCGTGCATGTGGCGGGAGTAACAGCGTCCGGGCATGACGGAGCGGAATACGAGTACAGGTGGATGTTCGTGATAGGCAGGCCGGTGGACTTTAACGAAGCAGGGATAAAAACACAATAACAGGAGGAAATGATGCCGGTAAAGAACGCCGCAGGCGACATAAAGGAAAAACTGATACTGGGTCTGGACATAGACGACGCCGCAGCGGCCTACAGCCTCATAGACAAGCTGTCGCCGCATATTAAATTTTTCAAGGTCGGCCTTCAGCTGATAACAAAGGACGGCCCGCGTCTTGTCATGACGCTTAAAAGGAAGGGCTTAAAGGTCTTTTACGACGCGAAATTCTACGACATACCGCAGACTGTTTATAACGCGTGTTATGAGGCCACAAGGCTCGGCGTGAACATGGTGAATGTGCACGCCTCGGGCGGCCCGAAAATGATAAGCTACGCGAGGAACGCCATAGAGGACGCCTCGTCAAAACTGCAGGTTGAAAAACCCCTGCTCCTGGCCGTTACGGTTCTTACGAGCTTTGAGAACAGGGACCTGAAAAATGTTCTTAAGTCCAGGATGCAGGTGAAGGAAATGGTCCTGCACCTCGCAAAAATGGCAAAAAAGGCAGGAGCTGACGGCGTGGTCTGCTCCCCGCATGAGATAAGGACAATCAAGAAGGAACTTGGTAAGGATTTTGTCGTTGTGACCCCGGGAGTGAGGATGGGGAAGGTGGAAAAGGACGACCAGAAAAGGATAATGACGCCGTATGAGGCGATAAAGAACGGAGCGGATTACATAGTTGTGGCAAGGCCCATACTTCAGGCGGAAGACAAGCTTGACATGATAGAGAAAATCATCAAGCAGATCCAGGAGGGAAGCAGGAAATGAACGGCGAAAAGGTGCTGGACATATTCAGGAAATCAAACGCCCTGCTGGCGGGGCACTTTCTCCTCACTTCAGGCAAGCACAGCAGCATTTACCTTGAAAAATTCATGGTGTTGCAGAACCCGAAATACACGGAGAAACTGGCAAAAATGATAGCATCCCATTTCAGGCGCAAAAAGCCGGATGTGGTCATAGGCGCGGCTGTCGGCGGCATCATACTGGCGTATGAGGTGGCGCGGCAGCTGAAGGTCCGCGGAATCTTCATGGAACGCGAGGAAGGCAAGCTGAAATTGAGGCGCAATTTTGAGATAAAGGAAGGCGAGCGCGTGCTTGTGGTCGAGGACATCGTGACCACGGGCGGCTCTGTGCAGGAACTGATAGACAACTTAAAGGCGAATTACAAGTGCGAGATAGTCGGAACCGGCCTGCTCATAAACCGTAGCGGCGGGCCGCTTGATTTCGGAGCAGGGGAAACTTATGCCCTCGCTTCCGTGGATGTTTCAGCATACGGGGAAACGGAATGCCCGCAGTGCAAAAAAGGCGAGCCTCTGACAGCAAGAGGCAGCAAGAGGCTTAGTAAGTAGGAGACGCACTTTGTGCGGCCCGATTCGGACAGCGCAGACTGCTGTCCCTGCAAAAGGAGAAGACCCATGATAAAATACCAGGATTTGCTAGGCAAGACTGCTTATTCCCTTGACGAGGGCAGGCAGTGGGGCAAGGTTGCGGAGCTTTTTATTGACAAAGGTTCATATGCTGTGACCGGATTGCTTATAAAGGGAGAGGTTGAGAGGGCATTACCGCTTTCATCGGTGAGGAATATAGACGAGTCTGTCATATTCGGCTCAGCGCAGGATTTTGTGCCTGTAGCATCGGCCGAAGCGGGCATGACAAGGAGCTCAAGGATAACCGGCTTGCGGATAATCACTGAAAACGGCAACGAGCTTGGCACGGTCGTGTCGTTTTATTTCAAGCGCCAGGGCGGGGCAATAACGCACTATGAAGTTTCAAAAAGCGTTTTAAGGGAAAACCTTCTCATATCGCAGGACGGCATAATAAGGATGGGCGATGACGCGGCCATAATACTTGAGGAAGCGGCCGAGGTGGCGCAGGAAATGAAGGCAAAGAATGCGGTACGCCAGGCAGCGGCGAAGCTCGGGGTGAAGGCGAAATCATTCTCGGAAAAAGCGGGCGCGAAGGCGAAGGAATGGCAGCCTGTTTTCAATGACGCTGTGTCAGCGGCGAAAAAAGGGACAAAAGCCGCGGGCGAAAAAATCGAGGAATTCGCGGCTAAAGCCAGGCCAAAAATAAGGGAAGCGGTTGAAAAGTACGGGCCAAAGGTGAAAGAACAGGCACAAAAAGCCGGGCAGAAGGCTAAGGAAGCCGCTGATAAATACGGGCCAAAGGTGAAGGAAGCGGGCGGAAAGGCAAAGGACGCTGTAAAGAAGGCGTGGAACAGGATGACTAAAAAAGAAAAATAAAGCGGTTTTAGGCGCGGACGCTTCTGGCCATAAATGTTTGCAAAGGAAATACGAGGTGAATTGTGAAGAAAAAATTATCAATCATTCTTTTGTGGGTGCTGGCGCTGACTTATGGCGGTGTTTTTGCCGCTGAAAAACCGCCTGTATTTTACGGTTTTAATGTGGAAGGCGTCATTGACGCGGCCATGTCAGATTACCTGATTAAGGGCATAGCCGAGGCTGAAAGGGAAAACGCCGAAGGCGTCATAATCAACATGCAGACCCCGGGCGGGCTGGACAAGTCCATGAGGAAGATATGCGAGAAAATACTCGCCTCAAAAGTGCCGGTCATAACCTATATTTCGCCAAAGGGTTCAAGGGCCGCGTCCGCGGGTGTGTTCATACTGCTTTCGTCGCACGTGGCTGCCATGGCAGAAGGCACGAACATAGGCACCGCGCATCCTGTTGACTTCCAGGGCAAGAGCGTCTCGGAAAAGATAACGAATGACGCTGTGGCGTATATAAAGAACCTGGCGCGTTTAAAGGGCAGGAACGAGCAGTGGGCAGCTGACGCTGTGCTAAAGAACATATCCTCGTCCGAGGTTGAGGCCTTAAAGCTGAAAGTAATAGACGTCACGGCAAACAGCGTTGACGAGCTCATGAAAAAGCTGGACTTAAAGGAAGTGAAAGTTGATGAAAAGAAAAAAGTGATAAAGACCGGCAATTATGTCCTAAGGGACATAAAACCCTCTGCCAAGCATTCATTCCTTCACATGCTGTCTGACCCGAACATAGTCTATGTGCTTTTCCTCATTGGAATATACGGCCTTATATATGAGCTGGCAAACGCGGGTTCAGCGGTATTTCCGGGTATTGCGGGCGCGATAGCGCTGATACTTGCGTTTACGGGTTTTGAATCCTTGCCGATAAATGTGGCCGGCATTGTGCTCATATCAATGTCCGCGCTTTTGTTTTTCCTTGAGTTCATGAACCCGTCGCACGGCACCCTCGCCTTAGGCGGGGTAATATCGCTGACACTGGGCTCATTTTTGCTTTTTCCGTCGCGCGCGCACGGCAGCCAGTGGGCAGCCTCCTACTTCCTGATCGCTTTTATGATCGTGCTGACCGTCGGATTCTTTGTGCTTGTGGTAGGCGCGGCAGTAAAGGCATTAAGGAGCAGGAACTTGATGGGGCAAAAGAGCCTTGTCGGCTTAAGGGGCGTGGCAAAAAACTCGTTCACTGACTCGGGTGTTGTAAACGTTGGCGCAGAGGATTGGATGGCTTATTCGGACGAAAAGATAGCGGAGAGGGATGTCATAGAGGTTATGGAAGTAAACGGAATGAAGCTGAAAGTCAGGAAAGTGGAAAAGCAGAAAGCGGAAAACTGAAGGAAGTGTTTAGAAACAGGATTTGGGAATATTACTTGAAAACGCCATAGGCGAAAAGGAGGAAAAACATGACAGGGACACTGATAGCCGTACTGGTGGCGCTGCTTATAATAGTGCCGTCAATTATCAAGGTCGTGCCGGAGTACAAGAGGCTTGTTATCTTAAGGCTTGGCCGCTGCATAGGAGAGAAAGGCCCGGGCCTTGTTATCGTAATACCGGTTATAGACGTGCCTGTTTGGGCTGATCTAAGGGAATCTTTCATGGAAATACCCGAGCAGACCTGCATTACAAAGGACAATGCTCCGATTTCTATTGACTTCCTTATTTACTGGAAGGTGACTGACCCGGTAAAGAGCGTGGTCCAGGTGAACAATTTCGCCGGCGCTGCCCAGGGTATCGCGACAACGACTCTGCGCGCGATAGTCGGCGACATACCGCTTGACGACGTGCTGGCCAAGAGGGAGGAAATAAACCTGCGCCTGCGCGCGAAAATGGACGAGGTGACAGAGCGCTGGGGCGTAAAGGTGACTTCCGTGGAAATAAGGGAAATAATACCGCCAAAGGACATACAGGACGCGATGAACAAGCAGATGTCAGCGGAAAGGAACAGGCGCGCCATAGTGACGGAGGCTGAAGGAACAAAGAGCGCGGCTATAACCGTGGCTGAGGGTGAAAAGCAGTCAAAGATACTCCAGGCAGAGGGAAAACGCCAGGCGCAGATGCTTGAGGCAGAAGGCTACGCCAAGGCGCTTGAGCAGATTTTCGCCGCGGCCGGAAAGATAGACTCAAAGACAATGCTCATACAGTATTTTGAGGCCTTAAAGGAGCTGGGCGCGAACAGCTCCACCAAGTTCGTGATACCAATGGAATTCACGAGCCTTGTTGAGCCCATAATAAAGAAGGCCAGGGAAAGCTTAAAGTGAACGCGGAAATAATCACTGCCGGCACCGAGCTTCTGCTCGGTCACATACTTGACACAAACTCGCTTTATTTGTCAAGGAAACTGGCTGAAATAGGGGTCAATGTGCATTTTAAGACAAGCGTGGGCGACAATGTCCTGCGCTTAAAGGAAGCTGTAAGCGTGGCGGCCTCGCGGGCTGACATTATCCTGATAACGGGCGGGCTTGGGCCCACGGTTGACGATGTCACGCGCGAGGCTGTCTCGTTTTTCACGGGCAGGAAGCTTGTTGCTGACAAAAACGCCATGGCCAAAATTGAGGAGTTTTTCAGGGGCCGCGGCATAAAAATGCCCGAAAACAACAGGATTCAGGCGCATATACCCGAAGGCAGCGTCATAATTGAAAACGAGCGGGGAACGGCGCCGGGATTTATTGTGGAGCACAACTCAAAAATGATAGCCGCGATGCCGGGCGTGCCTTCTGAAATGCGTCCGATGATGGAAAACGCCGTGATGCCTTATATAACAAGAAAATACGGGATCGGCGGAGTCATAATCAAGACAAGGACAATAAAGGTCGCGGACATGGGAGAGTCCGTGCTTGACGAGAAGATCAGGGACCTGTTTGAAACCAGCAAAAACCCCAGCATAGGCGTTTACGCGCACCAGACCGAGATAGAGGTAAAAATTACAGCCAAGGCGGACAGCGCGGCAGAGGCCGACGGGATGACGGCCCGGCTCGCGGCAATGATAAAAGAGAGGCTGGGGCTGAACGCCTACGGCGAGGACGCGGACACATTGGAGTCGCTCGCGGCTTCTGAACTTGTAAAACGCAAATGGACAATATCGACAGCCGAGTCGTGCACTGCGGGACTGCTGTCTTACAAGCTTACGAACGTTGCGGGAAGTTCCGCTTACTTCATGGGGGGCATCAGTTCCTACTCAAATGACGTTAAAAAAGGACTGCTCGGCGTGCCGGATGAGATATTGTCAAAGCACGGGGCGGTCAGCCCGGAGTGCGCTGAAGTCATGGCCATAGCGTGCAGGGGAAAGTTTGACACCGACTGCAGCGTGTCTATAACGGGGATTGCAGGCCCGGGCGGAGGCACGGCTGAAAAACCAGTAGGCCTGGTTTACATAGGCGTAAATGTCCGGGGGGATGTGAAGGTATACAGGAAAAATTTCGGCGGGACCAGGGACAATATCCGCGCAAGGGCGGCCCATACGGCGCTTTACCACCTTTTAATGGCGCTAAAGTGAAGCCGGAGCCATATACCAAAAAGAGGACAAAGTTGGCAACCGAACACCGTAAAACTCAATCCGTGCGGCATTCCTTCCTGGACGACACCATAAAGGACAGGATGAGGAAAAATTCTGTCTGGAACATGATGTTCTTTGTCCTGACTTTCCCGTTAATGTTCGTAATAACTCCCATGATACTGAAGACCGTCGGCGCCGAGGCCTACGGCGTATGGGCGCTGACAGGGACAATCCTTGTATTCATAGAACTGTTCGGCGCGGTGCAGACGCCGTCAGCGCTTTCCGTGCTTGTGCCTTCATATGACGCAAAAAAGGACAGCCGCGATATAAACGAGCTGGTAAATACAATGTTTTTCTTCTTTGCCGCGACTGCGGCAGTAATGGCTGCGGCCTATTTCTTGCTGGAACCTGTAATAATATCCGCTTTCTTTAAGGTCTCGCCGGAAATGACCGGAACCGTGAAATTCGTTCTTGGTTTCTCGGTGTACGCCTTCCTTATTAATTTTGTCATGATGGGTTTCGGCTACCTGCTCGGCGGGTTCAATGTATTTTACATCCTGAGCATCATGCATACTGTGGCGGCTTATGTCAGGTTCACTCTGATGGCGGTTGCCCTGCTCGCCGGATACGGCATAAAAGGCGTTGTGGCCGCGCAAATGGGCGTCCTCCTTGTTGAGTCGGCTGTAACCCTTTTCTACGCGAAAGCTGTATACCCGCCATTAAAGTTCGGGATCGGCTACTTTAGCGCGGAAAAGCTGAAAAAACTGCTTTCCCTGAGTTTAAAGCTTTTCATGACAAGGGCAGCCTCGCTTGTGAACCAGAACATTGACAAGCTGTCCCTTGGCTTTTTCCTGAACCCCGTGATGGCGGCCTTTTACCAGATAGGCGCGAGCGTGTCAAAATACATAACACAGGTGCCGGAAATGATGGGCCTTTACTCGCTGATGCCCGCGGTCTCCGAATTAAAGACAAGGGGGATGACGGAAAAAATCGGCATAATGTTCAGGAAAACAAACAAATACATGTTTTTTATTGCCTTGCCCCTGATGGCGGGAATAATGGCCCTCGGCGGCGAATTCATATTTCTGTGGCTGGGCGCGGGCTATGAGAACGCGTATCTTGTCATGGTAGTGCTCGCGGCGGGTTATACGACCGGGCTTTTGGGCCATGTGCCCATGAATGTGCTGAACGGCATGCAGAAGATGAAGGAAACAATGGCAATATCCGGGTTTTCAGCGCTTCTTAACATAGCGCTCAGCGTAATACTTACCTGGAAGCTTGGCTTAAAGGGCGCGCTCGCGGGGACCACGGTGTCAATTACCGTGTCAGCTGTAATGTTTTACACGGCTTACAGGAAAATAATGGGGCACGGCATGGATATATCCTCTGCCATCCTAAAGCCCTTGCTTTCATGCGCGCTTGCTGCCGCTGCTGTTTATATGGCAGCCAGGGCGGGGTTTTACGGCACATGGCCGGCTTTGCTTGCCAAATCAGCGTTATTTGCCGCGCTATATCTTGGCACAAGCATATGGGTTTTGCGTCATTTTGACGCCTACGACATTGAGCTTGTGTCAGGATATTTCAGGAAGGGGAAAAAGCCGTGAGGGTGATGCTGGCAAACCTGCCGTGGCGCAGGGGAAAGCTTTACGGCATCAGGGCAGGCTCGCGCTGGCCTTTTATGATGGAACCCGAGCCGGGCAGGAAAATACCGGGTTATATGCCTTTCCCATTTTTTCTCGCTTACGCCGCGGCGCTGCTTGAAAAAAACGGGTTTGAGGTGAAGCTTGTTGACGCCCTGGCTGAAGGCATGACAGACGGGGAATTCATGTTGTCCGCGGAATCATTCGGCCCTGAAGCCATACTTGTTGAGACATCAACGCCTTCAATTAATAACGACCTTTTATGGGCCAAAAAACTCAAGGATAAATTCCCCAAATCCATGCTGTGCCTGTCCGGACCCCATGCCACTGTTTTCGCGGCAGAGCTTCTCGCGGAGAATGATTTTCTTGACGCCGTATTTCGCGGCGAGTACGAACACAGCTTTCTTGCCGCCTGCAGGGCCGCTGAAAGAAAGGAAGGTTTCAGCGGAATTGGCGGCATGGCTTACAGGGAAAACGGCAGGATAATTGTAAACCAGCGGGTTGAGCTGTTTGAGGACCTTGACTCAATGCCCTGGCCGCTGCGCAGCCAGCTCCCCATGCTTAACTACAATGATTCCTTTTCCGGCCTGCCTTCGCCGAATGTGCAGGTGTGGGCATCACGCGGCTGCCCTTTTGGCTGTGTTTTCTGCAACTGGCCGTCCACGATGTACGGCGGCAAGAATTACAGGACCCGCAACCCGGTTGACGTCGCGAACGAAGTGGAATGGCTGGTTAAGACGTACGGGTTCAAGGCGTTTTATTTTGACGACGACACTTTTAACATTGGCAAGGAAAGAATTACGGCCCTGTGCGCGGAGATAAAGGGAAAGAACCTTGGCGTCCCTTGGGCGGCAATGGCAAGGGCTGACACATCAGACCTTGAAACCCTAAAAGCCATGAGGGAAGCCGGCCTGTACGCAATTAAATTCGGCGTTGAGTCAGGCTGCCAGGATATTGTTGACAGGTCCGGCAAGGGGTTAAACCTTGAAAAGGTGAGGGAGAACGTCAGGAACGCGAAACGCCTGGGTATAAAGACGCACCTTACATTCACTTTCGGCCTGCCGGGTGAAACAGAGGGGACAATAAGGGAAACCGTGAAATTCGCGAAGGCGCTTGACCCTGATTCTGCCCAGTTTTCAATAGTGACACCTTTTCCCGGCACGCCGTATTTTAAGGAACTGGATGAAAAGGGGCTGATTGTAAGCAGGAACTGGGACGATTATGACGGCGCGAACAGGGCCGTGATCAGGACAGAAAACCTGTCCGATACCGCGCTTGTGTCAATGCTAAGGTACGCGGAGAGGGAATGGTACAGGCATCAGCTGTTCTCAAGGCTTATGAAAAAGCCATTAAGGAGCCTTATAAACGGCATAAAAAAGCCTGATTACGCGCTGCTGTTCCTGAAAAAACTGTTCAGGCGTTAGCGCGGCTGGCAAACGCCTGAAACGGCATAAAACCAGTTGAAACCGTCATAAAACCCTGTATAATACAAGCATTATGGTGCGCCTGTAGCTCAGTGGATCAGAGTATTTGGCTACGAACCAAAGGGCCGGGGGTTCGAATCCCTCCAGGCGCGCCAAAAACAAACGTCTACGTAAATTCAAAAAAAAATTAAACAGAAGGAAACCTGATGAAGGCGCTGCCGGTCACTTTTGAGACAAAGGTATGAGAAGGCGACTGGGACATGGTCCTAAAGACCGGACGCTTAAGCAGGATGATTAAGAGCCTCAACTATGACTTTGACCGCAGGGTGCTCTACATAAACAATGTCAAAAACAGGCAAAAAGTGCTTGCCTGCGCGGAAAAATACAGGCAAAAGCGTGAAATAGACGATATTATATTTACCGACGACATTGCCGAAAGCTGCCTTGGTCATTTTGGCATGACAGAGGAATCGTTCAGGGGAGGTTACTGGTACTCCATACAGGAGCTCTGCGGCATCCTGAACTGCGGCACAAAATACCTGCTTCACATGACCGGTGATTCCATAATAACCACGGCTGTTGACTGGATAAATCCCGCGATTGAGCGCATGGAAAAAGACGCGTCTGTTTTTGTGGCGAACCCGAACGGCGACCCGCGGGATGTAATGGAAAACCTCGTGGAGGAGGAAAAGGACTTTTACCGCGGCTACGGTTTTTCCGACCAATGCTACCTGATACGGGCCGATGACTTTAAGCGCAATATTTACAATGAAACTCACGAAGCGTCAAAGAGATACCCGTCCTATGGCGGAGAGCTTTTTGAAAAGCGCGTGGATTCATACATGCGTAATCACGGTTTGTTCAGGCTTACAAGCAAGGCCGCCATGTACAGGCATCAAAACTTCCCAAAGGATCCGATAAGGAGGCTTATTGCCTATTACACGGGAATAAACCTTAAAAAGGGAAGATAACATTAAACTGAAAATTGAAAAATGAAAAACCGGCGGGAAGCGGAAAATATTAAAAATAAGATACAATTCAAGTGTAAACAGTGCGGAAAGTGCTGCGGCATCGGGTTCATATATTTAAAGCGGCGTGAGGCGGCTGTCATGGCAGCGGGGCTTAAAATGCCTTTGCGGGAATTCAAAAAGAAATATACGACTTTTTTCCTTTTTCTTGGCAGGGCATTGAAATGGAGGGAAGACGGTTTTTGCGTATTTATGAGCGGAAATAAGTGCTCAATATATGACATAAGGCCGGAACAGTGCAGGACCTGGCCGTACTGGAAAAGGATAACTAATAACAATCATGAATTAAAACGCGCTCAAAAGTATTGTTTGGGTATAAAACAATCATTAAATAAAGGTTTTTAACGGTTTCTTTATATAAAACTTGAAAATCTGCGTATAATCATATATAATTACAATGTACTTTACAAATTTGAGGTGTTTTTTGTGTAAAAGCGCGCAATTATATTGTAGATTTCTTTTTGATGTCAGGTTTTTTGTGCGTTTTGTTCTTATTGCCGGTTTATTCATGTTTTTCCGCAGCCAGGCAATGTCTGCTGTGACATATGTCTCAAACTCAAATGTATTCCTAAGCGGAAGCCCTGCATCATTTAATTTTACTACAAGCACAAATTACGGCAGGGTACTTTTTTTCAGCGCGGGAATAATGGATGACCGAGAATCAAGGCGTATTACAAGCGTCACTTACGGCTCGCAGAATTTTACTTTTTTAAGACGCGATGTAAGCGGTTCGGGAAACGGATCCGGCATGGCTTCTGAAATCTGGTATCTGCTGAATCCGAATTCGGGCACAAACGCGGTTGTTGTAAGGCAGGGGACAGCTTCAAGAAAGGTTATGGGTGTTGTTGAATACAGGGGCGTCACATCCGTTGGCAGCAGCAACTCGGTAGCGGGAGATGTGAGCTCGCTTGTCCTGACTTTGCAGACCACTTCGCCGCGAAGCGTGATAGCCGGGTTTTTCGCCCAGAAACTGGATTTTTGGTCAGGCCTTTTTGGCGTGTCCTTCAGTACAGGTTCGGGCATGACCTCCCGATGGAACAGGCAGGGTTATTATAACCTGGAATTTATAAGGGGCATGGAATGGGACAGGACTACTGTATCTTCGGGTTATTACAATGTCACATGCACTTCAAATCGTACAGGATACAGCGCTCTGTCTGCCGTTGAACTGAAGCCTTCGGCGCCTTCCGTGTCATCAGTTGTTCCTGCCGTGGGCTACACAGGCGGCGGCAACAGCGTGACCATAACAGGGGCGAATTTTGACAATGGCTGTTCTGTTTCTTTCGGCGGAGCGGCGGCCGCGTCAGTGACGTATATAAATTCGGGCACGCTGCGCGTCATTACTCCGCCTCATTCCGCGGGTACTGTGGATGTTACGGTGACCAACCTTGACGGACAATCGGCTGTCGGCGCAGGGTTGTTTACGTATTCAATTTATCAGACACCGTCCTTGTCTTCTGTCAGCCCCGTGTCAGGGACTTCCCTCGGCGGCACCTATGTTTTGATCAGCGGTTCAAATTTCGTAAACGGCTGTTCTGTGACATTCGGCGGGCTGCCTGTTCAGGGTCTCAATTTTATAAGTTCCTCTTCGCTGGGCGTGACAACTCCGGCAAATTCAGCTGGTGCAGTCGATGTGGTTGTTACAAATCCGGATAACCAGAGCGCTTCGCTGCCACAGGGCTACACATATATCAGGCCTGCTCCCGAAGTCTTGTCATGCGAGCCCGCGTCCGGGCTCACTTCAGGCGGGCAGCAGATAACTGTAAGGGGCAAGTATTTTATAGCCGGCTGTTCCGCGTCTTTTGACGGGCTGCCTGCTTCTGTCACGTTCATTGATTCATCCACGCTGACTGCAATAACTCCATCTCACGCGGCAGGCGCGGTAAATGTCAGGGTTACCAATCCTGATTCGCAGTACGGTGTCCTGACAGGAGGTTTCACCTATTTTGTGAATTCTCCGCCGCAGGTAATGTCTGTTTCTCCGGCTTCGGGCCCCACAACGGGCGGCCAGTCAATAACAGTGACAGGGACAGGGTTTGCAAGCGGCTGCACTGCGCTGATAGGCGCAAATGCCGCGGCTGTGACTTATATAGATTCAACCACAATAGCTCTTTTGACGCCTGCGCGCGCCGCAGGCACGGTTGACATACGGGTGACAAACCCCGACACGCAATACGCCGTACTGCCGGCCTCATATACATACGCTGTGCCGCCGTCAATACTTGCTGTGTCGCCGCCTTCCGGAAAGACAACGGGAGGCCAGACTATTACGGTCAGCGGCGTCAATTTCAGGGCAGGCTGCGCCGTTTTCCTTGATTCGCTCCCTTGCGCGGTTACGCGCGTTAGCTCGGCCCAGCTTTTGCTGACCACGCCGCCGCACAGCCAGTCATATGTTGATGTCAGGGTTGACAACACGGATTTTACTTCAGGGACGCTTGTCTCAGGTTTTTATTATGACGGCACAGCGCCTGTAATAAGCCTGAATACCGGCGGTTCAAGCGTAACTGTCGCGGCAGGCACGGCTTATGTGGAATACGCGACAGCCGCAGATGACTTTGACGGGGATATCACGTCAAGGATTGCAAGGGTTATTACGGACAGCCTCGGCGCGACAAAGCCGTCAGTTTCCACGGCACTTCCCGGATTTTACACCATAACTTACGACGTCTCGGACACTGCCCAGAACGCGGCCTTGCGCCAGACCAGGACAGTTTTTGTGACAGACCAGACTCCGCCCGTGATATCGTTAAACGGCGGCGGCCCGTCTGTTTACATCACTGTGGGCGACACATATATTGAGCAGGCGACGGCGAGCGACAACGTTGACGGCAACATTACTTCCTCAATTGCAAGGGTTGTAAGGGACAGCCTTAATAATGTCGTTCCGGATGTCTCAACGGCCGCGGCTGAAACATATACAATAACCTATGATGTCCAGGACTCTGCTGGCAATTCCGCCACACAGGTGACAAGGGTTGTGCACGTCATTGGCCTCGCGATAACTGCAATTACGATAACAAATCCCGCGGACAAGCTTGTCTATGGCGTCGGCGAGGCGCTTGACCTTTCAGGCCTTGAAGTGACAGCTGTTTTTGAGGACAGCAGCACAGCGCTTCTTTCCGTAAACCAGCTTCACATAAGCGGCTTTGACAGCTCGAACACGGTTAACGCGCAGGCCATTACCGTGGAATACAGCGGCCAGACCGATGTGTATTATGTTGACATAGTCGCTGTCACGTCAATAGCCGTTACAGCGCCGCCATTAAAGACAGTATATGACATAGGGGAACCGCTTGACCTGACAGGATTGCAGGTTACAGCCACATACAGCAACGGCTCAAGCGCCGTAGTCGCGGTTACAGGCTCGGATATATCGGGCTTTAGCAGCGCTTCTGCGGTGAATAACCTTGAACTTACTGTGACATATTCGGGCAAGACAGCCAATTTTTACGTTGATATTGTGCCGACTCTCGCGTCCATAGCTGTCACGGCTGAACCGTTTAAGAAGGTTTATGACATAGGAGAAAGCCTGGACATAACAGGGCTGGTAGTGACCGGGACCTACACGGACGGAAGCACAAGAATAGAGACAATTATGCCGGCAGATGTTACAGGACTTGATACGTCAGCTGCGGCAGTAGGACAGGTGCTTACTGTGACATATGGAGGAAAGACCGCATATTATACCGTGGATGTGGTTCCCACGCTTGTCAGCATAGCGATAACAAAACCCGCGAACAAGGTTGTTTTCAGGGTTGGACAGCTTCTTGACATAAGCGGGCTGGAAGTAACGGGAACATATACGGACGGTAACACGGCAATAGAGGCTGTGAGTCTTTCTGATGTGTCGGGATTTGATAGTTCCGTTTCGGTTACGGGCCAGCTGCTTACTATAAACATAAAAGGCAGGACAACAACCTATACTGTGGATATTATACAGCCCGAACTTATAAGTATCGCTGTGACATCACAGCCGTTGAAACAGGTTTACAGCCTTTATGAGGCTCTTGACATAACAGGCCTTGTTGTGACTGGCACATATGATGACATGAGCACACAGGTCCTTCCGGTGAATGAAAGCAATATAAGCGGTTTTGACAGCACCACTCCTGCTTCGCCCCTTACACTTACAGTGACATATATGGGGAAAAACGCGTTTTTTGACGTCTCGGTACTGGCCAATCCGCCCATTGTGGATTCTTGTGAACCTGAAACAGGCGATTCTGCCGGGGGCACTTCAGTTACCATATACGGAGATAAGTTTGTCGCGGGTTGTACCGTGACATTTGACGGGCATCCTGCGACGAATGTAACAGTGGTGGATGAGTTCACAATCACCGCAAATACTCCTGCCTGTGCCGCGGGCATTGTAAATGTGGTTGTTACTAATCCCGACGGGCTCTCAGGCACAGGATACGGCATATTCACTTATACGGGTGCCACAGCGACGCCGAGCAGGAGCGCGACCCAGACAGTTACGCCTACCATAACAGTTACGCGTACGAATACGCCGTATTACTCGCCGACAGTTACACCGACAATAACTGTCACTTTCACGCACACAAGCACGCGGACAGTGACGCCTACGGTTACGGCCACGCCAACATTTACAATTACGCTTACGCACACAACCTCGCCCACATCGACAGATACGCCTACTATCACGCCGACTTTTACAGCCACGCCAACTGTGACCGTCACGAGCACGCCTACCTTCAGGCCTGTTGAGCACGGAGGCACCTATGTGTGTCCCCAGCCGGCCTATGATACTGTCAATTTCATATTCGGTTCAAATGTTGCCGGAGACGCTGTTATACACATTTTTAACGCTGCCGGGATACCGGTGGCGGAGCTTTCCGGCACGGCTGAAGTATCAGCGGCTAACAGAATAACGCTGGATTTAAAAGGCTTTGCGCCGGGAGTGTACTATTACATAGTAAGGGTGAAAGGCATGAATTTTAAGGCGAACAAGTTCCTGGTGGCCAAATGAGGGCGCCGCGTGTATTTGCCGCTGCCTTGGTGTGTGCCGCGGCATTGTGCGCGGTTAATGTTTTTGCTGAAACCGGGACTAACGCGAATATAATTTTTCCGGAACTTGCCAATCAGGCCGGAGCAAGGGCGCAGGGAATCGGAGGCGCTTTTACCGCTGTCTGCGACGATATTGACGCGGCGTACTGGAACCCGGCAGGCCTGACCGCGATAAAAGCCATGTATGCGGCAGCTTCCTATGACGCGCTTTTTGTAGGTTCGGCGCTTTCAAAGCTGGCTGCCGCGGTACCTGTAGGGCCGGGAACTGCCGCGGTAAGCCTGTTTTACATGGATTTTGGCGCTTTTGAAGAAGTTGACGGTGTTGGAACACAGCTTGGCGGAGTGATAAATCCTTATACAATATCCGGGGGCCTTTCATACGGTATGACGGTAATGGAGAAATTATCCGCGGGAATGAGCGCGAAGTTTGTGCTGCAGTCCACGGGCAGCGAGTTTAATGCCGGTGTTCTTGCGGATGCAGGCGCTTTATATGACGCGGGATTTTTGAGAGCGGGCATAGTCATGAGAAATATCGGATTTACAGGCGGATATTCAATGCCCGCTGACATAAGGATGGGAGTGGCGCTTATACCTGCCGATGAGGAAGAAACAAGGCTGATTGTATCGGCTGACGCAGGATACGCGCTAAACGACAATTTTGACTTGAGCGCCGGTTTTGAATATTTTGGGATGAAAACCATGTATGTAAGAGCCGGCTATAAATACAGGTTTGGCGGCAATAAACTTCAGGAACTGTCAGGCATCACGGCCGGAGCGGGTCTTAAGCTGGGCATTGTCGGATTTGATTACGCTTTTGTCCCTTTTGGAGAGCTGGGCACAACGCATAGGCTGACTTTAAACCTTGACTTTGAAGTGAAAAAGAAAAGGGAAGAGATATTAAGAAGAGAAACTCTCATGTTGGACAGTAAAAAACAGGATGATCAAAAACCCGAAATGCCTGAAGATGACGAGGAGGTTCTGTTCAAGATGTTCTATGACGCAGGAACTGCCGAGAACTCGGGTAACCTAAAGCTTGCCGAGCAAAAATACAGGGAAATGCTGAAACTGAAGGAAGACTATGCGCCTGCGTTAAAGAGGCTGGGCGCGGTTTATTTCAAGCAGGGAAGGAAAAAGGAAGCCATAAAGGCTTTCTCGGATTACTTAAAGCTCGTGCCTGACGACGCGGCTGTGAAAAAGTGGATGGAGAAGAACGCGAAATAAATGGCGGAGAGAGAGGGGTTCGAACCCTCGAGACCCTTTTGGAGCCTACATGATTTCCAGTCATGCGCCTTCGACCACTCGGCCATCTCTCCATAAAATAATAAAAGTTTAAAGCCCAAGTTTATTGTTCAAAGCGCCGTTTTTACCACCCTAAACCTCAGACTTTAAACCTTGAACTTATGTTTTTGGTGGAGCAGAGCGGGATCGAACCGCCGACCTCGTCGTTGCGAACGACGCGCTCTCCCAACTGAGCTACTGCCCCACATATCGGGAAAAGAATTCTAATGCATTTCTGTTAAATAATCAAGCAAAACTATGGCGGAGAGGGAGGGATTCGACTACTTCGCTCGCTCGTCCTTCGGACATCCGCTCGCTGCGTAGTCTCTCCTCGCTCGCTTCCGCTCGGCTACGCCTCGCTCTTCCTCGCTTCGCTCGGCGCTCGCTCGTTTCGAATCCCGGTGCCGCAATATACTTTATTTGAAGCCTGTTATACTGTATTAGAACTATGGCGGAGAGGGAGGGATTCGACTACTTCGCTCGCTCGTCCTTCGGACATCCGCTCGCTGCGTAGTCTCTCCTCGCTCGCTTCCGCTCGGCTACGCCTCGCTCTTCCTCGCTTCGCTCGGCGCTCGCTCGTTTCGAATCCCGGTGCCGCAATATACTTTATTTGAAGCCTGTTATACTGTATTAGAACTATGGCGGAGAGGGAGGGATTCGAACCCCCGGTCCCGTGAAGGACACCTGATTTCGAGTCAGGTACTATCGACCACTCTGACACCTCTCCGCAATATGAAGGCGTTTTAGTTGGCTCTTTTT
The DNA here is from genome assembly GCA_964398505.1 of uncultured Spirochaetia bacterium. Lineage (GTDB taxonomy): Bacteria > Oederibacteriota > PGYV01 > PGYV01 > CAYNMZ01 > CAYNMZ01. The sequence goes on along the minus strand of CAYNMZ010000003.1, from coordinate 2,951 downwards.
TCCAGTCTTTTTGACCTGAAAAAATCAGAGACAATCCCGCCACATTCCGTGACAAGGACTCCCTTTACGAGCCCTACCTGATGATTGTTCCTCGGGTCGTTAATGACCGAGAAAACAGAACCGCATGCGCCTGTCTTTATGTCATTCGCGCCGTAAACAAGTGTTTTGACTCTGGCCAGCAAAATAGCTCCGGCGCACATCGGGCAAGGTTCAATATTAACATAAAGGGTTGAACCTATCAATCTTTCGTTTTTTAATTTTACGCAGGCTTTTCTGATGGCGACTATTTCAGCGTGGCCGCAAGCGTCATTTTTTGACCTTATAATGTTGTGGCCGCGTCCGATAATCTTTCCGTCATTAACGATTACGCAACCAACCGGGACCTCGTTTTTTTTGGCGGCCTTTCTGGCTTCTTTTAGCGCTTCTTTCATAAACTTCTCGTGCGGCATGAGAGCATCCTTTAATATCATATATTATAAAATTACGCCTAAATAAACCTCTCAAACCTTTCCTTTTTCGCCTTGCAAACAGGGCATGTCTCGGGCGGAGCTTCCCTCGCGCAAAGATAACCGCAGACCTTGCAGCGCCATACGGGCAGTGAAAGGGAAGTGAATGCCTCAACCGCTTTTTTCTGCTGCTTTGCGCGTTCTGCCGCAGGCAAGCGCCTTTCGGGTATGGCCTCGGCCTTCTTTTCGCCGCGGGCAATTTCGGCCGATACATACAGCCCGCAGTAGCAGGCGCCGTATTCGTTTATGTCCGCGTCCCTGTAATCGCACGGGCATATTATGTCAAGGTCGCTCTCTTTTTTTCCGGACGAGAGCCGGCAGGGGCAGTTCCAGTAGCCGTAGCGTTTTTCATTGACGAGAAGGCTTTCCACGAGGGCTTTTGTGAATTCAACGTCGGGATTCAGGTGATATCCGCCGGCTTCGGCCTCTTTTTTAAGCTTTTCATACAGGGCGTCAGTTTGTTCAGGCGGTATTTCCACACGCTCCTTCATTTTCCGAAACGCTCCTTCAGCTTGTCTTCCTTGAACCCGGCGCAGAAAAACTTGCCGTCAACAATAACGAGCGGGTAGGAGACATTGCTTGTGTAGCCTTCCATTTCGGCTGTTACACGGCTTTCTTCGTCGCCTTCCAGGAGGTCAACGTCCTCGTAAGAATATTCCACTCCCAGGTCCTTTAAAAGCGCCTTTGCCTTCTTGCACCATATGCAGGTGCTGAGCGTATACATGAAAATTTTGCCTTTATTCTTGCCTTTTACGTGCGTCATGTTCGCCTCCATTAAGCGTTTAGGCCTTATTATAAGCATAATAAGGGCTATATGTCAAAACAGTTATTGGGGCATAAAAACATATATTTACACGGGTTTTTCCGTATGGTATCATTATATATAATGAAATAACGCAAGAAAACAGGAGGTATTTTGACAACATGGTTACAGAAGACGAAATAATACAGCAATATGGCAAGAAATACGCTGCAGGCGAGTACATATTCAGGGAAGGCGATGTTGGCGAGGTTATGTATATAATCAACAGGGGCAAAGTCAATATAACCAAAAGGACTGATGAGGGCGAAAAAATACTTGTCACGCTTTCGGCCGGGGATTTTTTCGGTGAAATGGCGATTATAGACAAGGCGCCGAGGTCCGCCTCTGCGATAGCGGCTGAAGAGACTGTGTGCATAGTGCTTGATGAGGAGCTTTTTGAACAGCAGATGCAGAGGAACGCGAAGATAGTGAAGAAAATCCTTAAGAACATGAGCGCAAGGCTGCGCGCCATGAACGAGCAGCTGCAGAACCTCACCACAAAAGATTATAATATGAGGGTCGTCAACACACTGCTCCTGCACGTGCACAAGAACGGCGACAATTCCGCGCTTGCGATGCCGCTGCTCGTACAGCAGACGGGAATGGAAGACAATATGCCGAAGCTGAATGAAATATTGCAGGCCATGGCAAAGGCCAGGGTTATTGCCCTGGCGGACAACGCCATAATAGTCTCAAGCTCGGGAAACATAGAAAAGTACAAGCAGTACCTTGAAATGAAGAAAGCCTTCGGTGAAAGCTGAGCAAAAGTGAGAAAAAGGCAGGCCGTCGCATATGCCGCCCTAGCCGCGGCTTTCACAGTTCTTTACCTTCTTTACGGCGTTACGTTACGCCAGTATCTTTTCAATAAGTTCCAGGATGCCGTGCCTGCGAGGCAGGCAAGTGAAAAACTGCTTTTCATAAACGGCGACTTTTCCATAAGGGATTATGTCAGGCTCTTTGACAGGGTCAAGCCTCTTGAAAACTCGGTCGTGCTTCTCCTGCCCCAGGTATTCAACATGAAAATCTCCGACTATATTGACGACATGGACAGCGCGGGCTTTTCCTCATTACAGCAGGATTACAGGGAATTTACGGTCAAGCTTGCTGAAACCGCGAACGTGATACCGGTGGCGTTCGCCTACAGGGACAAACCGGCTGAGGACGGCGCTGACCCGTGCGGGCTCTCATATTTCAAGGCGCAGGACATAAGGGAAAAGCCGGCAAGGGCGGGCTACATAAGGGCAAAGAGCAGGAAAATGTGGCTGGCTTCCTCAGGCACGGCGTTTTTTACGGAATTTACGGCTGCGCCGCTCAATATACCGGTCCTTTATAATTACAATGGCTGTGTGCTTGTCTCCGCGCCTGTGGAGGCAATAAGGCGCTACTATAAGATGAGCAGGAACAATGTGCAGTATTCTGATGGCAGGCTCGGCATAGGAAATGTTGTCCTGGTTCCCATGTCCGGGGGCGCTGATATCACGGTTTATCCGTTGAAAAAACAGGTTGAGGATGTGGGGCTTGAAAAAGCCCTGTCAATGCCTGACGCTGAGCTAAACGACAGGATAATAATAGTAAGGGGAAAGTACAACAGCGCGGCTACGCAGGAGGCGCTGGGCGCGTCAATCTCGGCCATGCTTTCCGGG
>CAYNMZ010000002.1:0-60423 GCA_964398505.1 uncultured Spirochaetia bacterium | reverse complement strand
TTCCTGAAACGCTTGAAAGTGCGCTCTATTATCTTGCCCCCGCAGTCAGGGCATTCAACCCCGGTTTCCTTTATTATCTGGCGCGTATACCTGCAGTCGGGGTATTTTGAGCACGCCACGAAGCTGCCGAACGGCCCCTGCTTCACCAGGAGGTCAGCCCCGCAGGTCGGGCATTTTTCGTCTATCTTTTCCTCAGGCCGCTCGCTGCCGGGCAGCGGCTTGGCGTTCTTGCATTCCGGGTATTTTTCGCAGGACATGAACTTTCCGAAGCGTCCCCATTTCACTATCATCCTTCCCCCGCACTTTTCGCAGGTTTCCTTCAAGTCGCCTTCTATTTCCTTTTTAAGCTCATCCATATGGGTTTCGGCGTTTTTCAACATCCGCTCAAAAGGCACATAAAAATTTCTGATAAGCTCGCGCCAGTTAACTTTTCCTTCCTCTATGGCGTCAAGGTCATCCTCCATCTTTGCCGTGAACTCCTCGTTTATGACAGCAGGAAAGCTCTTAAGCAGGACGTCGGACACAAGAAACCCCAGTTCCGTGGGTATGAAACGATTCCTTTCCCTGTCTATGTAGCGCCTTGCCACAAGCGTGGAGATTATAGACGCGTAAGTTGACGGCCTTCCAATGTCCTTTTCCTCCAGCGTCTTGACAAGCGTGGCGTCGGTGTAAGCGGGCGGCGGCTGGGTAAAATGCTGCTCGGGCAGCAGCTCAATAAGGCCGAGGTTTTCAGACTGGTTTATTTCAGGAAGAGAATTGTCCTCCTGCTCTGAAAGCTCCTCCCCGCTGTTTACGGTCTTTACTTCCTCGTAAACCTTTAAAAACCCGTCAAATTTCTGCACTGAACCGCTTGCCAAAAACACATAAGGCCCGGCAGATACCCTTACCCTTGTGTCATCAAATACAGCCTGTGTCATCTGCGACGCTATGAACCTCTTCCATATTATTGAATATATCTTGTACTGGTCCGAGTCCAATGAATCCCTTATTTTCTCCGGCGTCCTGAAAGCAGATGACGGCCTTATGGCTTCATGCGCGTCCTGGGCGGATTTCTTGCTCTTGTAAACGTTCGGAGTCTCAGGAAGGTATTTATCGCCGAGGGTTTCCTTAATATATGAAGCAGCCTCTTTTTGCGCGTCCTCAGACACCCTCAATGAGTCTGTCCTCATATATGTAATCAAGCCTGCCTGTCCCTCGCCCTTAAGCTCAATTCCCTCGTAAAGCTGCTGCGCTATTATCATGGTCTTTTGCGCGGTAAAATGATACCGTCTTGCGGCTTCCTGTTGCAGTGTGGAAGTTATAAAAGGAGGCAGCGCCTTCCTGCGGCGCTCCTTTTTTATGACTTCGGATACTACGTAAGCCTGTTTTTTAAGGTCTTCAACCACTTCCTGCGACTGGCCGGAATTTTTCAGGTCAATCTTGACCCCGTCCTTTTCTGACAGTTTGGCTGTAAAAGTTTCCTTCCTCGGCGTCTCAAGCCTGGCCTCAACGCTCCAGTATTCCTCGGGCTTAAACGCGTCAATTTCCCTCTGCCTGTCAACTATAAGTTTTAAGGCCACTGACTGTACACGTCCTGCCGAGAGGCCCTTTCTTATCGCGCCCCAGAGAAGAGGGCTTATCTTGTATCCCACCAGCCTGTCAAGCACGCGCCGCGCCTGCTGAGCGTCAACAAGCTTCATGTCTATGTCACGAGGGTTTTCAAGCGCCTTCAGCACAGCGGCCTCGGTTATCTCGTTGAACATGACCCTGTGCAATTTTTTCTCCCCGAGCTTTTTAAGCGACCGCTTGATTTCTTCGGCCACGTGCCAGCATATGGCCTCGCCCTCTCGGTCAGGGTCGGCCGCCAGGAACACCTCGTCAGCCTTTTTTATCTCTTTTTTAAGCTCGCTCAAGGTTTTCCGTTTGTCGCGCAGGACTATATAAGTGGGTTCAAAATTATTTTCAATGTCTATACCGAGTTTTGACTTGGGCAGGTCCATAATATGCCCTTTTGTGGCAAGGACCTCGTACTTGTTCTTAACGAATTTATTTATGGTCTTGACCTTCGTGGGGGACTCGACGAGGATTATGTTCTTGCCGGCCTTTTTCGTCTTTTTCGCCTTTTTTTTTCCTGACTCTTCCTTTTTTTCTTCCAAGTTCTCCTCCGGCGGAATATTCACGCTTTTCTTCAGGCGCTGCGCGTGAAATTCTTTCCCGCCAGCTGCCTGACAATTCCTTTCATTTCAAGGATTGTCATAACCGAATTGAGTTTGACCGTATCCATATTACTTTCTATCGCTATATTGTCAATATGTTTTTTCTCAGTGCCTATGGCGGCAAGTATTCTTTTTTCATCTTCGCTTAAACCTTCGGGCAGGAACGTTCCTGAAGTTTGCGGGTTTTTTTTCCTTTCATACCTTTGCGAGATTTCCTCCAGTATGTCATCAAGGCACGAGACTGCCTTAGCTCCCTGCCTGATTAAGCTGTTTGTACCTGCTGATTTTTCCGAAAAAACACTGCCAGGCACCGCAAAAACTTCCCTGCCCTGTTCCAAGGCCGCGTCAGCGGTTATTAGCGCCCCGCTTTTTACCCCGGCTTCCACAACCACACAGCCGTGTGACAAGCCGCTTATCACCCTGTTACGCCTCGGAAAATTTTGCTTTAAGCCTAATGCATTAAGGGGAAACTCCGACATAAGGCAGCCGTTTTTTATTATCTCGCGCGCCGTATAATGCGCGTGAAACGGGTAAACCAGGTTCAGCCCGTAGCCCAGTACAGCCGCGTTGTAAATGCCGTGCCTTGACGCCTCATTGTGCGCAATGCAGTCCACTCCCTTTGCCATGCCGCTTATTACGCTTATTTCCCTGCCTGACGAGGCCATCTCGGCCGTGAGTTTTTTCACGACCTGCCTGCCGTATTCTGTCACCTGGCGCGTGCCCACAATGCCGATTTTCAGCCCGTTTTCCGGCAAGGGCCTGCCGTATTGGTAAAGGACAGGCGGCGGATCGTAAATATCACGCAAAAGCGCCGGGTATGAAGTGTCAAGCACTGTTATTATGCTTATATTTTTTTCAGAAGCGTCCTTTAACTCTGCATCAAGCGCGCTCTCGTTGAACGATGTTATTTTTGCCGCAAGCTCCGGGCCTATTCCTTCAACTGACCTGAGCTCGTTTTCCGAAGCTGAAAAGACATCCTTGGCGCAGGAAAACCTGCCTATCAGCCTGTGAAGCTTTACGCTGCCGATGCCGTCAACCATGTTCAGCGCGATAAGCGCGCCCCGCTCGTCCATAAAGCACCCCCTCTATTTATGTGCCTGTGCCAAAATTTGTGAGATTTTACAGCCGAAGTGTATTAATGTCAATATTAATGATTTTCAGGCACAACAGGAATGTTTGATTTTTTCAGGCGTTTTGACCCGGCCTAGATGAAGTTCACTTCTATTTCAGCGCCCTCGGAAAGCTGAGTAGTGTAGCCGGCTTTCTCACCGTTAACCTTAAGCTCAAGCAGCTTGCCGCGCATTTTCTGCGAGTCTATGGGGAAAACCCTGAATATGCTAGATAAAAGCGGCCTCTCCTCGGACATCCTGACCTCTATGTTCGCGCCGTTTATTATGAACTCATCGGGCGAGGCCTTCCTTCCGTTCATGGTTATTTCCTGCCTTACTGTCTCTATCTCAAATTCCCTGCCGTTTATCTTTATCCTCATCTTTTTCGGCGGCATATTGCCAGTCAAATCCTTGATCCTGAAAAACGACGGAGTGTCACTGTATTCAAGCTTGTCCATGCTCTTTACCCTGTAATCCGGGCTTATATCAGAACCGTTGGCCTTCAGCCTGTAATTCCTCTGCTTTAACACCACTGGCTCGGAGTTCAGTGTTATTATTATGTCCCGCTCGCCGCCCTTGCTGATGCCGTAGCCTGCCTTTGTAAGTATTTCCTCGGCCGTCACGGGATACTCTGTTTTTATTTCAGCCCTGTCAGGCAGGGGTTCGTCAGCGGCCACCTGCCTGTTATTAAGGTATATTACGGGTTCCACCCTGAAAGGTCTCCCGTTTATCTCCACGGTCATGAACGAATCAGGCGGAAGCGCGTCGCCTATTTTAGCCGATGCGTCCCTTCCGTCCTTTGCGGCAGTGATGAATATCTTGTCCCCCCTGCTAACACGCCTGTATATGTCGCATTCCACGCCATTAATGAATATTTTCGCGTGTTCAGCCTTCTGGCCGCGTATTATTCCCAGCTTGCCGTTCAGGGTATATGTAATGGAGCTGCCCGGCCTGCCGTACAGGGCTTTCATGTCCAGCCCGGCCGACACAAGCACGTCCATTACCTTTATTTCCTGCTCAAGGTTCACTATATATTCCTTTTCTCCGTTAAGGTATACGTCAACAAAACCAAGGCCCCTGCCCGAAAGCGCTGTTTCCAGTATGCCAACCGGCGTAATACCCTCAGCTCCCTTTAATTCCGGAGGAAGCCCGTCTATTGGCATGACATTTTCAGGCATCCTGCTTCCCACCCGGTTGCGCGGGAGACCGAGCTTGTCAGCCACCTTTTCGCGCAGTATCGCGAGCGAGCTGCCTCCGCCCACCATTACAACTGCCGCAGGCTGCTTTTTGTTCAGTTCCAGTATGGCATCCGCTATTTCAGACGCTATCTCGGACGCCTTATCAGACACAATGGAAACGAAATCCTGCGCGGCCAGCGTATTAAGGTTGTTAAAAATATCCCTGTATTCCACAGGCCCTGACTCAGCCGACCTTTTTATCCTTTCAGCTTCGTTAAAATCCACAAGCAACCTGTGGCATATTTCCTCGGTTATCTCGTCTCCCGCCTTTGGTATCATTCCATAGGCGGTTATCCTTCCCTTTTCGGTCACAGCTATGTCTGAAGTGCCCGCGCCCACATCCACAAGCGCGAGGTTTAAAAGCCTCATGTCCTCGGGTATGGTGACGTTCAGGGCGGCTATAGGCTCAAGCGTTATCGCTTCCATTTCCAGCCCGCAGTTCCTGAATACGGCTATCATGCTGTCAAGCGCGGGCCTTGGCAGGAACGTGGCAATTACGGAAACGGAAAACGATTCCTTTACGGGGTGCTGGAGCGGTGACTTTGTCGCTTCCCCGTCTATCATGTATTCAACAGGCGAGAACCCCACGCAATAATACTGCTTTTTTTTCGAGTCCTCAAGCTTCGTGCACGCTTCCCTGACCGCGGTAAGTTCCGCTATGGAAATGTCATCACGCGTTATCTCGCCTTTTTTCCTGATAACTGCCGCGGCGCTCTCCGTATGCAGGTTGCGTCCGGCAAGCGCAGTCACAACTGACCGCAATTTTACGCCTGTTTTTTCCTCAAGCTCGGACTTTATACGCGCCACTATCGAGCTTACGCCCTGTATGGAATGTATCTGGCCGTCAAGCATGGCACGCTTCTCATGCTCGCGAACAGCCGATGCCGATATGACTACCCTGCCGTCCTTTTCCCCGCCTATCAGGCCAGCCACTTTTCTTGTTCCTATGTCAAGCGCGAATATCATTCAATTCTCCGTTTGCTCAAATTCGAGCATTTTCTTCAAAGATTCAATCCGAAGATTTTGCTTTTTTTTACTTAACCTTTATCGCCTGTAGCAGCACGCTCACTGACGCTATGTCGGGTATCAGAAGCAAATAACCCTTTATCGCCTTTTCATTCGGCTCGGAAAACTGCGTCTCTATGGAAAGGATGCTGTCCGACATGCCCTCAAACCCGTCGGATATGGAACCAAGTATGGCGCTTGCCATGTCAAATACAAGGTTTGGGACAGAGGGCAGCAGCATAAGTCCCAGAAACTCGTTTAACGCGTTCATGTAGGCGCCAGACAATATGTTGCCGGTCTCCTTGATAGCCGAGTTGCCGACTTCGGAGAGCACTTTTGAGGAACCCACTTTTTTCTGGAGCAGCATGTCCGCGAGAGAAAGCGCCGACTCCCTTGTTAAAAGCAGCAGGATTTTGGCTGTCACGTCGCCCAGGACGTTCATCACTATGCCTGCCACTATGCTCGTGGAGTCGCCTATCAGGTTTGGCACATCTTTTAAAGCTATTACCTTGGCCTCGGGCACAGATATCATTATTTTTTTCTTTATGAGCTGGGAAAGCGCCGTGGCCGCGTGTCCCGCACCTATGTTTCCCACTTCCCTTAATGCGTCTACTTGGGCCTCTGTCAAATGCAAAAGCTGCGAATCAGACATTATTTACGCTCCCTGTTTACGTGTTATTTTGGTCAATACTTCCGGTAAGTGTTCCTGTCTCAAGCAGTGCCTGTATGTCTATTATAAGACTTATTGAGCCGTCGCCCAGTATCGTCACGCCGGAAAAGCCCTTTGCGTATTTCAAGAATTCTCCCAGGCTTTTTATCGCCACTTCCTGCTGTCCCACGACGCTGTCAACTTCAAGGCCTATTTTCCTGTCTCTCGCCTCAACTATCACGAGATTTATAATATCGCTTTCTTTCCTCTGTTTTTTCAGCAGTTCGGCCAGCGACACGACCGGCAGTACCTCCCCGCGGAGTATTATCACTCTTTTTTTCTGTATCATCCTGACGTCAGCCGCCGGGACCTCTATAGTCTCTGTGGTGTGTATTACCGGCATTGCGTAAACTGCGCCGCCACATTTTACAAGCAATGATTGTATTATAGCAAGCGTAAGCGGCAGTTTCATTATAAACTTGCAGCCTTCGCCTTCGTAATTCTCTATCCTGAAAACCCCGCCAAAGGCCTCAACCTTGGTCTTTACCACATCCACTCCCACGCCGCGGCCGGCGACCTGATCGGCTTTTTCCATGGTTGAAAATCCGGGAAGCGCGACCAGGTTCACAATTTCCTCGGGAGTCATGAGCGATGCCCTCTCCCTTGTTACTATGCCTTTTTCAACCGCCTTTTGCCTTACTTTTTCCACCTGAATTCCGCGGCCGTCGTCGGACACTTCAATTATCACGGAGTTTCTTTCCCTTCGCGCGGATAACCTTATCAGGCCCTTTTTCGCTTTACCGGCCATTTCCCTCTGTTGCGGAGTTTCTATTCCGTGCGCAACCGCGTTTCTCACAAGGTGCATTACAGGCTCGTTTATTTCCTCAAGAACGGTCCTGTCAATTTCTATGTCGCCGCCCGTTATCTCGCACTCAACCTGCTTTCCGGCTTCAGCGGCGAGATCGCGCACCACCCTTGGATACCTGTCAAAAATCTGGGACACGGGCAGCATCCTTACGTCGGTCACCTCTATCTGCAGGTCGTCTATTATCCTGTCAAACTCGTCAACAGCCTCCACCAGCATATTGAATTTCTTTTCCCTGGTTATCTGGTCAAGCCTTATTTTGGTTATCACAAGTTCTCCCACCAGGTTCATAAGCGCGTCTATTTTTTCTATGTTGACCCTTACGCTCTGTGTTACCCCGGCCTTGTCCTTTTTTGAGGCTGTTTTGCCGGCCTTTTCCGGAGGCACTGGCTTGGCAGCGGCATTTTCAGGCGGCTTTTCCGTCCCGAGAGTTCTCACGCTAACGGATTCAATCTCGGATATCTTCATTATGATTTTTTCAATTTCCTCGGCGCCAATTGCGGACACAAAACCAAGCCTTAAGGCGCCCTCTATGTTTCCTTCCTCAATGTCCCTGCCCGAAGGCACGGACTTTATTATTTCGCCCTTTTCTGACAGGTTTCTGACGACCATGAAAGCGCGCACGTTCTTGAACGCGCAGGTTTTGGCGATATTCACCTCTATTTCATGCACATGAAGCCCCTGCTCCTCGGCCGCGAGCAAAAGCTGCTGTTCAATTTCCAGACTTGGAGCCCCTGCCGCGCGCTTTGGCTTTGCCGTAACAGCGGCTTCGGGCGCGGAGCTGAAATTCTGCCTTATCTCGTCAATAATTGACGCCGCGCTCTTTGAGTAATCAACGTTGTTTTCCTTTATGGACGAGACGAACTCCTGCACCGCGTCAACGCCCTTGTACAATAGGTTGATGACGGACTGCTCCGGCTTTAAAGACCCGCTCCTTATCCTGTCCAGCGCGTCCTCAAGCGCGTGCGTAAATTCCGCCAGCCTGTCATAACCCATTGTGGCGGACATGCCCTTTAAAGTGTGGGCTGCCCTGAAAAGCCCGTCAACCGGAGTCAGATCCCGTGTGTCCTTCTCAAAGGCGAGAAGCTCAGAATTCATATTGCCTATGTTTTCCTCAGCTTCCTCGAGGAATACCTCCCTGTATCCTTCCATATTCATTTTTCAGGCACCATAGCCTTTTCAATTTCGTCCATTATATTGTCTGCCACGCTTTCAAGCGGCAGAACCCTGTCAGCTAAACCGCGCTCTGTCACAACCCGCGGCATGCCGTAAATCACGCTTGTTTCCCTGTCCTGAGCCATCACGACAGCCCCGGCTTTTTTCATCTTTTCAGCGCCTTCGGCGCCGTCCTTACCCATGCCCGTGAGTATAACGCCTATCTTTTTACCCTCAAACCTCTCGGCTACCGAAGCCATTGTATAATCAGCCGAAGGCCTGACACCGTTCTTTTGCGGTTTTTGGTTGAGCGTGATAAAATACCTGCCATTGTCCCTTAATATTTCCATATGAAAATTTCCGGGCGCGAGATAGGCTGTGCCTGCCAGTATTTCCTCGCCGTCCTTTGCCTCCCTTACCTTTATTACAGACTGCGAGTTCAGCCTTGACGCGAGCGTTGCCGTAAAACCCTCTGACATGTGCTGTACAACAAGATATGCGGCAGGCAGGCTCATTTTCGTGATTTTTGGCACAACAGAAGTCAGCGCCCTGGGACCGCCGGTGGATGATGCTATACAGACCATAACGGTCGGCGTCTTATCCTGAAATTTTTCCTTGCTGACCTCCGCGCCGCCCTCTTCTACAGGAGTAATTTTTGACATGTCTATGTTCGCGGCCGCCCGTATCTTTTCATGCAGCTCTTTTTGCACTTTTTTTATGTCAAGGGATATAGCGCCTGAAGGCTTGCATACAAAATCAACGGCTCCCTGTTCAAGCGCCCGCAGCGTTATTTCCGCACCCCTTGGCGTGTAGGCTGAAAGCATTATTACCGGCGTGGGTTTTTCCTTCATAATGAGGCCTATGGTGCTGAGCCCGTCCATGCCGGGCATTTCCACATCCATTGTTATTACGTCGGGTGAAAGTTCCGCCGCCTTTTTGAACGCATCTTTGCCGTCCCTTGCAGTTCCCACAACTTCCATGGACGTGTCTTCCTGTATTATCTGGGGTATTACTTTCCTCATGAATGCCGAGTCGTCCACAACCAACACGCGGATTTTTTCAGACAAAATCAGCCCTCCTGCAGGGCACGGTCCACCGCTTCCAGAACCCTTGTAGGCTGGAATGGTTTTATAACAAAATCACGCGCACCGGCCTGTATTGCCTCTATCACAAGCGCCTGCTGGCCCATAGCGCTGCACATAAGTATCCTCGCGGACGGGTCAAAGGCAATTATATTCCTTACAGCCTCTATTCCGTCCATTTCCGGCATTATTATGTCCATGGTAACAAGGTCGGGCTTTATTTCCTTGTATTTTTCCACTGCCTCGCGGCCGTTTCCCGCCTCAGCCGCGACCTCAATATCTTTTTTTTTGAGTATGCCCCTCAATATGTCCCTCATGAACTTTGTGTCGTCAACTATCAGTACTTTCTTCAATTTTACCTCCGTCCATTTCATTTATGTCCTTTAGGCCTTCCTGTTCCTCTTCGGAAAATATCTTCTCTATTTCCAGAATTACAACTATCCTGTCCTCAATTTTCGCCACAGCCTCAATGTACCTCGCTCCGGCCTCTGTGACTGTTGCAGGCGGCGACATCATCTGCCCATCCTGCACAACCATTACTTTTTCCACCTCGTCAACTATTACACCCACAAGCTGGCTTTTCCTGAGCTCCACTATTATTATCCGGAACTTCTTGTCTCTTTCCCGGCCTTCCATCTTAAAACGCCTACGCAGGTCTATTATAGGGATTATTTTACCCCTTAAATTTATCACTCCTTCTATAAAAGAAGGGGCTGTGGGAACCTCGGTTATTTCCTTGATCTTTATTATTTCAACAACTCTCATTATGTCAAAGGCGAACTCTTCACCGCCGAGTTTAAATCCGACAACCTTCCTCTCCACGGCTATTGCCCCCCCTTCAGTTTGAACCTTCCAATACCGGCCCTCAACGCCTCTGCTGTATGGGCCAGTTCCTGCGCCTGGGCGGCTATTTCCTGCATTGAGGCTGTCTGTTCCTGCGTGGACGCAGAAGCCTGCTCAGTGCCTGCCGCGGTTTCCTCTGCCACAGCCGCTATCTCCTCCACGGCCTTGACCACCCTGTCAGTATCCTCGGCCTGCGCGCGCGTAAGCGCGAAAATCTCTTTTGAAAGCCCGACGGTCTTTTCAACAACTTCGCTTATGGCTCTCAGCGAGTCGCCGCTCATTTTCGCGGCTTTCTTACCCTCCTCTGTCTCCCTTACGCCGGTCAAAACCGCCTTCTCAACTGCGCCGGTCTTCTCATGTATTTCCTCAACCAGCTTCTCTATGTCCTTGGCCGCGTTAGCTGACTGTTCGGCCAGTTTTCTCACCTCGTCTGCCACTACCGCAAAACCCCTGCCCGCTTCACCCGCGCGTGCGGCCTCTATTGCCGCGTTCAGGGCCAGCAGGTTGGTCTCGTCGGCGATTTCAGTTATAAAATTTACTACTTCCTCTATCTTTTCAGAATAGTTCCTAAGGTCCATTATGGAATTTTTCGCCACATTCGTGGCCTCGACTATGTCGTCCATTTTTTTCATGGTTTCGCCGACCGTGCCAATGCCCTTTTCGGTCGCGTCCCTGGCCGATGTTGCAGCCGCGAGAACTTCCTCTGATTTCTGGGCTACTTCCTGAATTGAGGTTGACATCTTTTCCATTATACGTGAGGTATCCACAGTACGCTCAGCCTGCTGTTCAACGCCCCGCGCTATCTGCTGGACAGTGGATGAGATTTCCTCAGATGAGGCATTTATTTCCTGGGTTGAGGCGGAGAGGTTCTCCGCCAGATTCATTATGCTTTCGGTAGACTCATTGACTTTTCCAACTATTTCCCTTAATCCCACGACGGTCTTGGAAAGCGCCGAGGATATGGCGCCGAAGGATTTGTCATCCGAATTAAACTCAACAGTAAGGTCGCCGGATGATATTCTGTCACATTTTTCCGATATCTCACGGGTTTTCCCGGTTATCATTAAAACGCTTATAATTGTATTCACCGCCACCATCACAAGCACGGCAGCCAAGGCTGATATAAAAAACTCCGGGCTTGGTATCCTTACGGACTCAAGCCAGATGTATATGGTCATAACAGCGGCTACAGTAAAACCTATCAAGATATTGGCCAATACCAGCCTGCCGGCAATCCCGAACCCGCCTTTTTTGGACGGCATCTTTCCTCCGTTCATATTATTTTTGTGCCGCTCATAAAACTGCGGACCACTGCCCTGTTCTCATCGACAGAATATTCAATATTTCTGCCGTATGTGCTTCCCGTGTCATCTCCGGTAATTCTTATGCCCATTTTTTGAAGAACTTCCCTGGCTTTTCTGATATTGCGTTCGCCTATTGTCTCGCCTTCCTGCTTTGTGTCAAACATCCTGGCTCCGCCGAATATTTTGGCCTCAAGCGCGCCAATGCCTGTTCCCAGCCCTATCATTTCCTTTACAAGAGCGTCAATGCCTGAATCCACGTATTTCGCAGCTTCGGCTTTTTTCGCGGGCTTTTCCGGCAACATGGCGTGAAGTATGCCGGCAACCGGCCTTGATTTGTCCCTGCAAATCACCACAAGGCAGGAACCTATACCGTAGGCAGCCAACGTATCCCCGTTGCCTCCGATTTTAAGCTCGCCCATGCCCGCGGTCTTTATCGCGCCCACTTTTTACTCTTACGCGCCTTTCATCGTGTCGTTCAAGGCCTTAAGTATGCGGCCCATGGCATCCTTATCAGGTATTATAAGTAATGTGCTGGTAACCTTTGTTACTTCCTCTGTCATTTCATTTTCTATTAGCATGGCTTCAGGCCCCATTTCCGCCATTTCTGTTGATACTGTCTCAAATATAGCATCAAGCATGTCAACTGCCAAAGCAGGCACCGAAGGCACTGAATTCAACCCTATGAATTTGGCAATCGCGTTAAGATATGAGGATATTATTATGTTCCCCACTTCCTTTAACGCCGACTGCTCTGTCTCGCCGAACTCCCTGGTCTGGCCGAGTTCCCTTTTCATCAGGAGGTCAAGAAGCAGCATTACCTTTTCCTGCGGGAATATGAGCAGTGTCCTTGCCTTTATCTCCCCGAACACGCGCAGATATACTGCCGCGACTATTTTTTTCTGCGCACCCAGCTTTTCCGCGATTTTTTCAACGGGTATTATGGCCACACGCGGCACGTCAAGGCCGACATCCCTTCCTATCAGCTGGGAAAGCGCCGTGGCGGCGCTGCCGGCGCCAATATTGCCGAGTTCTTTAAGCGCGTCTCTCTGGAAATCTGTTAGCTTTTCCTGTGTCATGTCATTTACCTATTATTTTTGCCACAGTCTCAAGAACATTTGACTGTTCAAAAGGCTTTACAATATAGTCCTTCGCGCCCGCCTGTATGGCCTCTATAACAAGCGCCTGCTGCCCAATCGCGCTGCATATAAGCACATTCGCGTCCGGGAACTCCGCCAACACTTCCTTTAAGACGTCAATACCGCCCATTTCCGGCATTACCATGTCGGAAATCAACATATCAGGCTTTAATTCCCTGTATTTTTGTATGGCTTCCTTACCGTTTCCGGCCTCTCCCACAACTTCATAACCCGCGCCTTCAAGTATGTTCTTAAGCATAAGCCTCATAAAAGAAGCGTCATCCGCTATAAGCACACGTTTTGCCATATTGTCCTCCGCGTTTTTATAATCCGAAATCCGTGGTCCGGAGTCCGGAGTCATAATCATTTAAAAAACAATTGCGAGTTTTTTTACTTCTTGTATCAAAAACCTTATTATAAAAATTATCTTTTATCCTTGATTCCGGATTCCGGACTTTACAAAGCGTGTTCCCCGCGCTCGCCCGTCCTTACCCTCACCGCGTCTGTCAATTCGCTTATGAATATTTTTCCGTCACCGAGCCTGCCTGTCCTGGCCTCCTCTGTCACGGCAGAAATAACCTGTTCCACGTCTTCTTCCTTAAGCGCTATGTCAATCCTTACCTTTTCCGAGAGCTCAACTGTCATTTCCCTGTCATCGTGGAGTTTCATGCGTTTTTTCTCGTATCCAAAGCCCCTGACATCAGATACGGTCATGCCGCAAACTCCGATTTCCACGAGCCTTTTTTTCACGTTATCAAACCTTGCCGGCGGAATTATTATCGTGATATTTTTCATTTTATAATCTTCTTCTTCCCGGCGGAGGGCGAAATCACAAGCTCCTTTTTCCAAAGCTCCACCATCCTGATATTTTCCTGGGCCTGTCTTGCGGTCTCTGATTCCGGGTTGCTGTCAATGTATTTTTTCCACATGGCCGTCGCCTCGTCCCACCAGGCCTTTTTCCTGTAAACTTCGCCCAGCTTGAAAAAAACCTCGTCGTTTTCAGGGTTTAATTCAAGCGACTTATGGAACTCAATGTCAGCCTCGTCGTACCAGTCCTTTTTCAGGTACGCTTCAGCGAGCATAAAATGAGCTTTTTCATTAAGCGGCTGCCTGGAAATAACGGAAATAAAGGCCTTTATAGCCGCATCGTATTCCCCTGACTCAAGGTAAGCGGCGCCCAGGTTTATTGCCGCATCAATAAAATCAGGCTTAATTTCTATGGCCTTCTTATATTCTACAATAGCGTCCTTCAATTGTCCAGTATTTCTGGACGTATTGGCCAGCTCGTACCTTAGGGCCGCGTCAGATGGGGCTGTTTTCAGTTTTTCCTTTATCTTTTCGGCTGTTTCCCTGAAAACAGAGTCCTTTTTCCTGGCGGCTTCCAGGTTCTTTTTAGCCACCTCGTAATTAGGCTCAATCTCAAGCGCCTTTTGGAAATATTTTTCAGCTTCACTGAAAAAGTTCTTCTTGTAATAAGCTACTCCCAGATTATTGTAAGCCTTGTAATAATTTTTATCTATAGCTACAGCCCGCTTGTATTCCTCTATTGCCTTTTCTATATTGCCGAGGTTTTTGAAAGCGACTCCCATTGAATTGTGCGCCACAGCGTTGTCGGGCTGTACCGACAGCGCCTTTTGGTACTCTATTATGGCTTCCTCGTTCCTGCCTTTGTCCGTCAGGACAAGACCCAGGTAAAGGTTTACATCCGGCTTTTTTATGTAATCAGGCACCAGTTCCAGCGCGCGGCGAAGCTCTGTAATCGCGGCGTCATATTCCTTTTTCCTGTAATAGGACACACCAAGATAGTAGTGAGCGTCGTCATTGTAAGGCTCGACCTCAATCTGTTTTTTGAAAAACACCATTGCCTCATCCAACTTCTCTTCCTTGTAGGATATTATGCCCCTCTCCAGGTTGATGTTTGAATACCCCGGGTTTTCCTCCTCTATGGCGTCCATAACGCCCCTGGCTTTGTCAAATTCCTTCATTTCCCTGTAAGCTCGGCCAATATTGACCTTAGCCTCAACAAAATCAGGGTCAATTTTAAGCGTCTGTCTGAAAATTTCTATCGCGTCCTTAACAAGCCCTTTTTTAATCAGCAGTTCGCCGAAAAAATTGTAATAGTCGGGTTTTTTTATGTTATAGGTGATTGTCCTTTTTATCTGCGTTATGGCATCATCAATATAACCCTTCAGCCTGTAAACCTTCGCGAGATTGAAAAAAGCTTCCTCTTTCCTTTCCTCAGGCGCTTTCTCAGCCTCATTCTCCCTTTTTGGCGCGCAGGTATCCGAGACATCTATTAAAAGACTCTTGTTATACTGCACAAATGAAGGATTTATCTCTACCGCCTTAGCGTAAGCCGCTGAGGCGTCATCTTCCCTGTTCATCTCGCCATATACAAAGCTTAATGTGTAATAAGCGGTTGAATTCTCAGGGTCAGCCTTTATCGCGAGCTTTAACTGTTCTTCAGCCTCGGCATAATGTCCCATCTTATAGAAAGTCTCGCCGAGCGTATTTCTTAATTCCGCGTAATTCGGGTATTTTTGCGTCGCGGGCCCAAGTATTCCCACAGCTTTGTCATATTCGCCGTTATTAATGTATATCAATCCGAGCAAATTGACGGCAGGTAAATGCTCCGGGTTTATCTTCAGCGCCGTCTCAAGATGGGAAGCGGCCGCTGCATATTCACCGGTATAGCTTAAAGCCTTGCCCAGATTGTAATATGCTTCAGGGTCATCCGCGCGCAGCTGCAGGACCTTCTTATATGCCTGTATGGCGCGGTCGTATATCCCGGTCTGCTTATTGACTGCCTTTAAATTCTGCTGAGCCTGTATATAGCCCGGATTTATTGACAGGGATTTTTTGAATTCCTCTATTGCCTGCTGGAACATGCCCTTTGAGTAATAATATACCCCGACATTGTTGTGGCCAATGGCGTCATTTTCGCCGATGCCCGGATTTTCCCGCTGATTTTCCATTAATCCCTCCGGGAAAAGAAGTATTCCGGCTTAAGTAGTGTTATTATTTCTCCCTTGTTCTTTATAATGCCCTCAATGTATTTCTTTTCCCTTGATATTATGCTTCTCTTCATGTCCTCAAAATTTTCCTTTGAGAAGTTCCTGACGGCTATCACCGAGTCCACAAGCAGGCCGACGCATTCATTTTTTCGCTCAATAACGATAATCTTTGAGTCTTCACCGGCCGCACAGGGCCCGCCAAAAACCATACCTGCCAGAGAAATCACAGGGATTATCTCATCCCTTAGGCTTATCATTCCCAGTATATAAGGCGGCATTTCAGGCAGGGGCGTTATTTTCCTGTAATTGAGTATCTCGCGAGCAAATATTATCTCAACGCCAAAATCCTCGCCGCCCGCCCGGACTACTACGACAAGCATGCCCTTTAAGGCGTCCATTATGTCATGCTCGCTTACATAACCCTTCCTGACCAGCACCTTGCCGAGCGGCTCCGAGCTTTGCTTCTGATCCGCCAAGGCCTCATCAAGCTGTTCCCTCGTTATCAGCCCGGAATGAACAAGTATCTCGCCGAGGCTTTTCTGCTGTTTTTTTATGACATCCATAGACGGCCCTACAGGCTTTCGCCGGTAAGCAATTTGAGGTTCTTTTTTATTATCTCATTTGACGGATTAATTCGCAGGGATTTTTTCCAGTAATCGGCCGCCTTTGCAGGGTCATTTTCCTTCATTGAAATGTTACCAAGTTTGTAATACATATCGGCGCTTTCCCTTCCCAGTTCCGCGCTTTTAAGGAAATTTTCCTTGGCCTCGCCGTACATTAGCTTCTTGTAATATAAATGGCCCAGCGCCTCGTACACGGCAGGATCGTCCTTTTTCTGCTTTAACGCGGCATTATATTCCCTGATAGCATCGTCCAGCTGTCCTTCCTCGCTGAAAACAAAACCCATGGCCTTGTGAGTCTCGGGATCCGCGGTACCCGAACCCGCTATTTTCTTGTATTCTTGCATGGCTTCGGTCTTTTTGCCGAGCTTATTGTATATTTCAGCCGTAAGCGTATAAACTTCAGGATTTTTAAACTTGTTCTGCTTTGCTTTTTCCAGCTGTTCAAGCGCCTTTTCCAGCTCGCCGCGCTCGTAATAAAGCACACCCAAGTTGAAAGCCACTCCCGCTTCATTCGGGTTGACTTTTATCGCCCTTGTATATGCCTCTATTGCCTTGTCATAATTCTTCATGTGCCTGTATACATTGCCCAACATTGAGTTTATTCCGGGGCTTTTAGGGTTTGACTTTAAAACCTGCTCGTATTCCGCGGCCGCCTCGACAAATTTTTTCTGCGCCTCAAAAATATAACCCATTTTGAACCTAATCTCGGTATTTTCAGGCTCCTTTTTTAGTATCAACCCGTATTCCCTGCTCGCGTCATCATATTTTTCAAGCTTCACGTAAACGTCCGCAAGCGAGTGCCTGACAGCGATGTCATTAGGGTTTATCTCTATGGCTTTCTTATATTCCTCAAGCGCCTTATCAGCCTTGCCCATGTTAGCGTACAGCCTGCCAAGCTTTGTTATCACAGAAACATTCATCGGGTTTATTTTTAGGGATTTCTCATAACTTGCAACAGCTTTCTCGTAATCGCCCTTGTATATGTAGGCGTTGGCAAGGTGGGCATGGACCTCGGCGTCCTCGGGGTTTATGGACAGCGCCTTCTCAAACTCTTTTATGGCCATGGCGTAATTCTTGCTTACAGTGAACGCCATTCCGAGATTTATATGATCCTGTACTGTTTCCATTTTGTTCCGCCTTTTGCACTTCTTTTATACTGCCTGATTTAAATTAATATGTCATTTCCGCGAGGTCTTCCTGAAAATTCTCTCCTTTATATTCACGCATTCAAACTTTTCGCGCATTTCCATAAGCATTGTCTCTGTCTTACCCATGAAAAAATATCCGCCTTCCTTTAAAGCGTCATAAAAAAAACCTATGACCTTTTTCTGCAGCTCCCTGGAAAAATAAATAATCACATTCCTGCAGAAAACCACGTCAAAATATGCCGTTTTATAGGGTTCCATCAGGTTGGCCCTGATAAACTTTACTTTTTGCCTTACTTCTTCATTTATTATATAATTTTTGCCGTCAAAGTTGAAATACTTTTTTTTCCTGGTTTCAGGCACATTGTCCAGCGTTCGTCCCTCGTACTTGCCGGAAACCGCCTTGAAAAGCACGGCATTGTCAATATCTGTAGCTTGTATTTCAAGGTCAAGGCTGCCTATGCCCGATTTTTCAGCAGTTTCCATCACGGAAATCGCTATTGAATACGGCTCCTCGCCAGAGGAACATCCGGCACTCCATATACACAGCCTGTTTTTTTTGTTTTCAAAAAGTTCCAAAAGCACGGTATTCTCAAATTCGCTGAAAACCTCGGTATCCCTGAAAAACTGCGTGACGTTTATGGTGAGTTTATCCATCAATATGTCAAATTCCTGAGGATTTTTTTCAAGGAAAGAAGCGTAAGCCCCGTAATCACTTATTTGAAGCGCCCTCATCCTGACAGCAAACCTTCTCTTTAGGTAATTTTCCTTGTACTGGCCCACATCAAGGCCGCGGACGGCAAATACCAAATTTTTAAGCTTTTCAAACCCTTCTTTTTCAATCATTGGCGATGCCGCTCAAGCCGTAAGAAGCCCGGTAATGCTTTTGCATCTTTTCCTACTTTAAAGGCGTTTTTACAATATCGCCGGCCCTTATTATATCGTCCTGCTTGACTATAAGTGCTACCGCGGAATTTTGCATGGAGTTCATTATGAGGCAGGTGCCTATCCTGTTATATTCCTCTTCCTTGCCTGTTTCCTTTATCTGCCGCGGCCTGTATATACCCAGTTTTTCCCCGGGCAGCAGGCCGGAGGAAATACCCGCGTCCAGGTATATCAGGTCAGTGCTTTTCAGGCTCTTTGTGTCGTCCTTTACCTTAACTATGTTTGCCCGGACCGCAAGGTTCTTTTTTTTCACCTTCATGGATATTTCCTTGTGGTATTTCTGCATGTCCTGCCTTGTTTTTATCTTGTAGTTGTTCCTTATCGGCTCATAACTCTTTGTTATCTTGGCCCTGTAAATATTGTCCTCCACATTGCCTATGATTTTCAGCACGCCGACGAACTTTATCAGCTTTCCCATAGGCTCTCCCGTAAGCTTGTTCACCACTTCCTCGGAATCCTCATATATGGAAAACTGCCTGCCTTTGGGCGCGCCCTTGCCTACAGTAAGCTTTATGTAAACCATGTCGCCCGCGGCAATAAGCTCCTTGTGCTCGTCAAGCGAATAAACGAAACCGTCCTCAGTGAAATTCTGGCTGATAAACCCGGCTTTTTCCACAAGGACAAATCCCGCCCTGTCAACCGTGGCATTTGACTCGGACTCTACAAGCAAAACTCCCGAGGAATCGGGCTCATATTCAAAGGTTATCTCCTCGCCCGTGCCTTTCTCTGTTTCATCCCCGGCTTCTGTCACCTGTTTTCTCCTGCCAAGTATATACTTCTCAAGCTCGGACGCCTCTGATTCTCCCGGGGAAAGTATTATTATGCCGTCAGTGTCAACGTAATTTTCGTCTATAGGCGCCTGTTTTACAAAATCATCGTCCGCTTCTTCCTGTTGAGTCTTTTGAGCGTAATTGCCGGCTTCACCGCCCGTTGACACGCATGAGGATAAAAATAAAACGGCGGTCATAAGCGCAAGAATTATTTTGTCCATCAATTCACCATTTTCAATAAAATTTTAGGAAGTTTATTCTTTCCCGTGCCTTTTTTGCATTGGGTCCTTCAGGGTAAAGGTCAACATATTTCTGGTACTCAGCCCTCGCCCTCTTACCATCCAGCTTGCGGTCATAGGCGCTCGCCCTCTGAAACTGGGCCTTTGCCTTCTGCTCGTCCTTTTCAAACCGCGCCTCGTACTTTTCAATAAGCTGCAGGGCTCTGTCATATTTTGCGGTAAGGTTCATATAAACAATGTTTAAATAAGAGTACTTTTCGTAGTTTTCAGGGTCATACTTAAAATTAGAGTCCAAATATTTTTCTATTTTTTCGCTGATTGACTCAGACCCGCCGATAAGATATGAAGCACCGAAAACAATAACCAAAAAAATAATAATCAACTGCTTTATCCCCATTTTTGTCTCCTCATGAGCATTAAAATAATATAATTTATTTTATCATTATAAGGCTGTTTTGTCAATTTTTTAGGGAATTTTAGGACAGCGGGTTAAATCTTTAATATAAAAACTCGTTTTTCAGGCAAGAAACACGTAGCAGCTATTTTTATCCCGGGCATAAGTGCATCTAAATAAAAAAAGCCCGGCAGGAAATCCTGCCGGGCTTCTATCGTAAAGCGTCCGCTGTGATTAGCCGGCGCTTTTTACGTTGGCTGCCTGGGGGCCTTTCGCGCCTTCAACGATGTCAAAGGTCACGGTCTCGCCCTCTTTTAAGGTCTTGAACCCGTCCATCTGAATCGCTTCATAATGCACGAACACGTCCTTGCCGCCTTCCTGTTCAATGAATCCGTAGCCTTTCTTTTCATTGAACCACTTCACTTTTCCTGTTGCCATGTTTCTGTTGCCTCCTGAAAATTTTGTTACTTGTAGACCTTAAATCTACAAATGCCCCCTATTTTTGGGAACGCTAATGATTATACCAGTTTTTCCGGCTGTGTCAAGGTGTTTTTAGGGTTTTTCATATAAACACCTTATTTTAAAGGCCTTTTCCGCGGATTACGAAATGCTTTTTTCCGCCCTTACTGCCGCAACAACCCTGTCAAAAACCTCATCCCTTCCGACAAGCTCAAGGTTCTTTTCCTTTCTCAGCTTGAACTCCACCTTATTGTCCTTAAAATGCTTCTCTCCAACCACTACCCGTACGGGAAAGCCTATTAAATCCGCGTCCTTGAACTTTACTCCCGGCGATATGTCGCGGTCATCAAATATAACATCAATACCCGCGGCCTTCAGCCTCTCATACAGCTCAAACGCGAAATCCAGTCCTTCCTTGTATTTGTTATTCACCGGCGCCACGTAAACCTCGTAAGGCGCGATCGCCATGGGCCAGATTATGCCGTTCTCGTCATTGCCCTGTTCTATGGCAGCGGCCACTATCCTTGTCACGCCTATGCCGTAACAGCCCATTACAAATTCCACGGCCTTCTGGTTTTCGTCAAGGAAAGTTGCTTTCATGGCTTTTGAGTACTTTGTGCCGAGATAAAACACATGGCCCATTTCTATGCCTTTTTGCTCGTTTATCGCGCCCCCGCATTTCGCGCAAATGTCGCCTTTTTTCAGTTTTATGATGTCAGCCGTCATGTCCTCGTTAAAATCCCTGCCCCTTTTTACGCCCACATAGTGGTAATCCTTTTCATTCCCGCCGCATACCATTGATCCCATTGCCGCGACAGTATTGTCTATTATAAGTTTTATTCCTTTTTCCTTAAGGTTAATCGGCCCGGCAAAACCCACGGGCGCGCCTGTCTTTGCCTTTATCTCCTCGGGCGTCGCGAGCCTCAGGTCGGCCGCGCCTGCCACATTCTTCAGCTTAATCTCGTTTATTTCCCTGTCCCCCCTCATCATGGCCGCTGTCATCACGCCGTCAGCCATGTAAAATATCGTCTTTGCCGTGTCTTCGGGCTTCATTTTTACAAAAGCTGCCAGTTCCTCCACAGTCCTTATGTCCGGCGTGTGGATCTTTTCAAGCTTCTCCCCGGCGTTCCCGCCTATGGCCGCTATTTTTCCCGAGGCTTTCTCTACATTGGCCGCGTAATCGCATTTTTCACAATAAGCTATCGTCTCCTCGCCGGTCTCGGCCAGCACCATGAATTCGGCCGACGACGAGCCGCCTATGGCGCCGGAATCCGCCTCTACTGGCCTGAACTTAAAGCCGATACGCCTGCATATTTTATTGTACGTCTCAAACATTTTCCTGTAGCTTTTCTGCGCCTCCTCCTCGTTCCTGTCAAAGGAGTAAGCGTCTTTCATCATGAATTCCCTCGCGCGCATTATGCCGAAGCGCGGCCTTATCTCGTCACGGAACTTTATCTGTATCTGGTAAAGGTTGACGGGCAGCTGCTTGTATGAGGTCACCTGCCTCCTTACAAGGTCGGTTATGACTTCCTCGTGCGTCGGCCCCAGCCCGTACTCCGCGTCGTTCCTGTCCTTTAACCGCATCATTTCCTTTCCGTAAAGCGACCAGCGCCCTGTCTCTTTCCACAGCTCCGCCGGGGATAAAATCGGCAGCAGGACTTCCTGCGCGCCCGCGGCGTCCATTTCCTCCCTGATTATGTTCATTACCTTTTTTACGGCTTTCCATCCCAGCGGCAGGAAATCGTATATTCCTGAGCCCAGCTTGGCTATAAGCCCGGCCCTCATCATCAGCTTGTGGCTTACCGCCTCAGCTTCCTTCGGCGTCTCTCGCAATGTGTTTATCAGGGCATTGGACCATCTCATTTCGTTAACTCCTTGTAAATTTATAGCTTATATTTGACGGTGAAAACCTTTGCGTCTTAACCATAAAGTATCAAATATAAACTATATAAGTTTTTTAAGCTCTTTATTAAATTCTTTCATCAGGTCTTTCTTCGGCACTTTTTTCAATATCTTTCCCTTCCTAAATATCAGGCCCACGCCCCTGCCGCCTGAAACGCCTATGTCGGCGTGAGCGGCCTCACCCGGTCCGTTCACAGAACAACCCATCACTGCTATTTTTACGGGTTTTTTTATTCCCATAGCCGCCTTTTCAACGTCATGCGCCAGCTTTATCACGTCAATCTCGGTCCTGGCGCACGTAGGGCATGATACTATCTCGGCGCCCCTTTTCCTCATGCCGAGAGCGTCAAGCAGCCTGTACGCCACATAGACTTCCTTTTCAGGCTCGGCAGTGAGCGAAACTCGCAAAGTGTCTCCAAGCCCCTCATACAGGAGTATTCCCAGTCCTGCGGCCGTCTTTATCGTGCCTCCAAGCTCTGTACCGGCTTCAGTCACCCCTATATGTAGAGGATAATCCCTCATTTGCGAGAACAGCTTATATGCTTCTATTGTGGTCACGACATCTGATGCTTTCAAAGAAACTACAATATCCGTGAAATCATGCATCTCAAAGAACTCAATATACTCAAGAAGCGAGGCGACCATGGCGTCCGCTGTCCTGTTCCCGCTTTCGGTCTTAAGTTTCAGATTTTCAATTTTCTTCAGGCTTCCCGCGTTCACCCCGACCCTTATTGCCACCCCGCGTTCCTTTGCCGCCAGTATGACCTGCGACACCTTGTCCGCTGAGCCTATGTTTCCTGGATTGATCCTTATCTTGTCAGCCCCGCTTTTTATAGCCTCAAGAGCGAGCCTGTAATCGTAATGAATGTCCGCCACAAGCGGAATTTTAACCTTCTTTTTTATGGCTTTCAGGGCTTTTGCGGACTCCATGTCAGGCACGCCGCAGCGCACTATCTCACAGCCCGCGTCAGCCAGCCTTTTTATCTGGCTTACAGTTCCCCTGACGTCAGAGGTCCTTGTGTTTGTCATTGACTGCACAAGGACCGGGTTTCCCGCGCCTATAACTGCCCTTCCTATTCTTACCTGCCTTGTCTTTAGCCTTTTAAAAGCCATTTCCTGTCTCCTTGCTTAATGTCAAAAACCTGTTTTTTCTTTTAAGCCCGGCCGCCTATTTGACCAGCCTTAATATGTCCTGGTATGTAAGAAAAAACAGCAGAGCTATCAACAGCATCCAGCCTATCTGCATCAGCGTTTCCTGCGCCTTTAGCGGCATTTTCCTGCCCGTTAACCATTCTATTAGGAATACAAGCGCCAGGCCTCCGTCAAGCGGCAGAACAGGAAGGAAGTTCACAAGCGCCAGGTTAATGTTTATTATGGCAAAAAGGAAAAGAAGGTTCAAAAGGCCTGTCTTTGCCACCTCATAGCTTATCTGCATAACTCCTATGGGCCCTGCCACGTCCGGTTTTATCTTCCTTGTTATCATCTTGTATATTGAGCGCACCGTAAGGTCCGTAAATTCCGCGACCTGCCTTGCCGCCTTGTCAGCGGCCTTTACAGGCCCGTATCTTTCCTTTGTGGAATTTGCTTTCGGTATTATTCCTATTACCCTAACCGATGTTTTTTTGCCCGAGGACCTGTCCTTGTATTGCTTCTGCTCTGTCTTAATTTTAAACGCGAGTGTTTCGGTCCCGCGCATTACGCCTATTTCTACCTCTTCATCGGAAGACTCTATATTTTCCCTTACCTCGTCCCACGAACCGGTTTTTTTGCCGTTTACTGATATTATGACATCGCCTTTTTTCAGGCCCGAAGAAGCGGCCGGAAGGCCTTTCTCAAAATCCTCTATTTCGGCGAGAACAGCCAAAGGCGTTATGCCTATCACGGGTTTTGGCTTTTTCTCGCCAAAATGGTCCTCAGTTTCCTCAATCCTGGGCTTTATTTTAAGTGAAATTATTTTACTACCCCTGCGCGCGGCAACAACGAGTTCCGTATTTCCTGACGAGACAATCGCGTCAGTTAAGTCGCCCCAATATTTTATTTCCTTTCCGTTCACGCTTATAACCTCGTCGCCGGGCCTTAAGCCAGCTTCAGCCGCAGGATAACCCTGTTTAACTGTCCCTATAACGGGCTTTAACGCGTCTGTTCCGGCCATAAAAACAACCCACACAAGCACAAAGGCGAAAATAAAGTTCTGTATCACGCCTGACACTGCTATAAGTATTTTCTTGAAGGGGTGCTGGTTCAAAAAAGCTTTCTCGTCCGACGGGTCCACCTTTTCAGGGTCCTCGCCGGAGAGCTTTACATAACCTCCAAGAAAAAACAGCCAGGACAGCCTGTATTCTGTGTCCCCGCTTTTCCACGAGACAATCTGCGGCCCGAAACCGATTGAAAAGGCCTCAACCCTGATTTTTAAGGCCTTTGCTACAAGAAAATGCCCGAGCTCGTGGACAAGTATGGTAAGCCCCAGGGCTATTATTATATAAACAATCTCCAGCATGATTAACTCCTTTTTTTCGTTCTTTTACTTTATGCTCCTGCGCCAGATATGAGACTTTTCACTTTTACCCTTGCTTCCCGGTCAGCTTCAAGTATTTCAGCCAAACCCGGGTTTTTTACTGTCTTATGTCTCCGCATCGCCATTTCTATATAATAAGGTATCTTAACAAATTTTATCCTGCGTTCCAGAAAATTTTTCACAGCTTCCTCGTTAGCGGCGTTCATGCAAGCCGGCATTGTGCCGCCTGCCCTGCCCGCCTCAATCGCAAGTGAAAAAGCCGGGAATTTTCCGAAATCCACCGGGAAAAAGTCGAGCCTTCCGGTCTTTTTAAGATCAAGGCCGGCCACGGCCGAATCCGCCCTCTTCGGGTATGAGAGCGCGTACATTATGGGCAGCGTCATGTCAGGCACCGACATCTGCGCAATTATGGAGCCGTCCACGTACTCCACCATTGAGTGCACTATTGACTGCGGGTGTATTATTACGTCTATCTTTTCATAGGGCATGGAAAACAAGTGATGCGCCTCTATGACTTCAAGGCCCTTGTTCATGAGTGTGGCGGAATCTATGGTTATCTTTTTTCCCATCTTCCAGGTCGGGTGTTTTAAAGCCTGCTCAACTGTTATTTTATCAAGCATGGCCCTGGTGTAATTCTTGAACGGCCCGCCTGACGCGGTTATATGGAGCTTCCTTATTTCATCCGGGTTGTTGCCCGCCATGGCCTGGAACATGGCATTGTGCTCGCTGTCAACGGGTATTATCTCGGCCCCGTGCCTTTTGGCCTCTTTTTTTATCAGCCCGCCTGCCATGACAAGCGCTTCCTTGTTCGCGAGCGCAACACGCTTGCCTGCCCTGACCGCGGCAAGCAGCGGCTTTATAGCAGCGGCGCCCGTTATGCTTATCAATACCACGTCAGCCTCGGGAAGGGAGGCCAGTTCCTCCTGGCTTTTTTCCCCTGTCAAGAATTTAAGGCCCCTTATTCCCGGATTCAAAAGACCCGGTGCAGGACTGCAAAGCGCCGCGTATTTCGGTTTAAATTCAGCGGCCTGCCTTAAAAGTATGTCAGCGCTGGCGTATGCCGAAAGCGCAAGCACATTAAATCCCGGATTTTTCCTTATGCCGTTCAGCGCAGACACGCCTATAGAGCCTGTTGAGCCGAGTATTACGACATTTTTTTTCAATTTTTACACCAGCGAGAAAAGTTTCAGGTATACAAAAAGCACAGGCGCGTTGAACATTGCCGAGTCTATCCTGTCAAGCGCGCCGCCGTGGGTTAAAAGTATGTTGGATGAGTTTTTAACGCCCGTGTATCTCTTGAACACCGATTCGGCAATGTCGCCAATCTGCCCCGTAAAAGCCAGGAGCACGGAAAGGACAGCCATATGTATCCAGCCGTGCTCACCAAGCAGCCCCTTTGGAAGCAGGGTGAAATATATGACGAGCCCGGTTATAAGGTTAACTATAACGCCGCCGACGCAGCCCTCAACCGATTTTCCCGGCGACAGCTCGGGTATCAGCTTTGTCCTGCCGAAAGCCGTCCCCGCGAAATATGCGCCGCTGTCATATACCAGTGTCAGCAAAAGCAGGAGGAAAATGTGCCAGCTCCCGTTTTCCAGCATCCTTAAGTGTATTCCGAACGTCCCGAGCGTTGTAATATACGCGACGGGAAGCACGGTATAAAAAACCCTTAACAGGTTCTTTTCGTCCCTTGAAAAAATAACCTGCGCAAGGCAGGTCATTACAAAAAAACCGAAACAGGCGAAATAAAAAGCCGGTTCGGGACGTATAATTACAAGCACATAAGTAACAAGACTGAATATGTTTCCGGTAACTGCATAAGCCTTCATTTTCTTCTTATCCAGCATTGAGTACATTTCATTCAGCGCGAGTGTCAGGAAAATGACGGCGATACCTATAAAAAAATACGGGTTTTTTGAGAACACAAAAAAAATCACAATGGGGCTTAAAACCGCGGCCACAAGTATCCTTGTCAGCATTATATTCCTCCAAACCTTCGCTCGCGCCTTGAAAACTCGCGCAAGGCCTTTAGAAATTCCTTTTTCCTGAAATCAGGCCACAATACTTTTGTGACATACAGTTCGGAGTAAGCTATCTGCCAGAGGAGAAAATTTGATATGCGCATCTCGCCGCTAGTCCTTATCAGAAGGTCAGGGTCCGGAATATCCGCGGTGTAAAGTTGCCTTGAAATATCTTCATGCCCGATTTTACAGGGATTTATAAGCCCTTTTTTCGCGTTAAACGCTATTTTCCTGACTGCAGCCGTTATCTCATCCCTCGCGCCGTAATTTAACGCCAGGACCAGGTTTAAACCAGTATTAGACGAGGTTTTCCTTTTTACAATTTTAAGTTTTTTTTGAACACGCTCAGGAAGCGCCAGTATATTGCCTATGGTATGAAGCCTTACATTGTTTTTCATCATTACAGGAAGCTCGGTTTTAAGGTGGTTTTCCAGGAGCCCCATGAGGAAATCCACTTCCTTTTCCGGCCTCTTCCAGTTTTCAGTGGAGAAAGCGTATAAGGTAAGATATTTTATACCCGCCTCAGCAGCGGCTTCAGTAACAGCCCTGACCGACTTGGCGCCTTCCCTGTGTCCGAAAATCCTGGGCAGGTTCCTTTTTTTAGCCCACCTGCCGTTCCCGTCCATTATTACCGCTACATGCACGGGCAATTTTTTATCCTTCATAAGGGGCCTTTCCTGGATTATTCAGGATCCGGTTTTTTGAATCCGGAATCCGGATTCCGGATTCCTATATCGTCATCAAATCCTCTTCCTTTGCCTTAACTATATGGTCTATGTCAGCTATAAACTTGTCCGTAATCTTCTGTATCCTTGCTTCAGAATGTTTCTGGTCGTCCTCTGAAATCTTCTTTTCCTTTTGCAGCGACTTTATCTTATCGTTGGCCTCGCGCCTGATATTCCTTATGTTTACCTTGGCTTCCTCTCCAATCTTTTTGACTTTCTTAACCATATCCCTTCTTGTTTCCTCATTAAGCTCAGGAAACTTGACCTTAAGCGAGTCTCCCGTGTTTACAACAGCGAGGCCGAGGTTCGCGGCCATTATGGCTTTTTCTATCTCTATTATGCATGACTTGTCCCACGGCTTGATGTCAATTGTCTTTGCCTCAATAACCGACACACCCGCGACCTGGTTAATAGGCATCATGTTGCCGTAATACGACACCCGCACGCCGTCAAGCACCGAGACATTTGCCCTGCCTGTACGTATTACTGAAAGGTCCTTCTGGAAGACCTCCATGGACTTGCTCATCTTTGCTTCCATTTCCTTTATGGAATTTTCCATTTCTCCCCCTTAGCTGATTGTGGTCCCGATGTCCCTGCCAAGGACCACCTTCTTTACATTTCCTTTTTCCTTGAGGTTAAAAATTATAATCGGTATCTTATTTTCCATGCACAGAGATATCGCGGTTGAATCTATGACCTTCAGGTTCTTGTTGAGCACGTCTATGTATTTAAGCTTACCGAACTTCTTGGCGTTACTGTCTGTCTCAGGGTCGCCGGAATACACGCCTGAAACCTTTGTAGCTTTAAGAAAAACTTCCGCGCCGATTTCAGTCGCGCGCAATGCCGCTGCCGTGTCGGTTGTAAAATACGGGTTACCTGTACCGCCGCCGAAAATCACGACCCGTCCCTTTTCAAGGTGCCTAATTGCCCTGCGACGAATGAACGGCTCTGTCAGCTCGTTCATTTCTATAGCGGAAAGAACGCGTGTCTTTACTCCCATCTGTTCCAGTATATCCTGCAGGGCCATGGCGTTTATGATAGTCGCGAGCATTCCCATATAGTCGCCCACCACGCGGTCTATTTGTATCTTGCCGCGTCCGCCCCTGAATATGTTGCCCCCGCCTATTACCACGCCCGCCTGGACTCCCATTTTATGGACTTCCTTGATCTCTGCCGCTATATCGTGCACTGTCTCAAAATCAATACCCGCCTTTTTTTCGCCCGCTAAGGCCTCGCCGGAAATCTTTAGCATTATCCTCTTGTACTTTGCCTTTGGCATAAACACCCCTTTATTGAAGCCCGGAGTCAAATACTAAACCGCTGTTCCTGAAATCCGGTGTCCGGAGTCAATTACTAAGCCCCGGTTCTTGATTCCGGAATCCGGATTTCAAATCACTCGCCCAGCACAAACCTCACAAACCTCTTTATCACAAGGTTCTCGCCGAGCTTTCCTATTTTTTCCTTAAGGTATGTCCCAAAATCCTTCTTGTCATCTTTTATATAAGCCTGCTCAAGCAGGCACACTTCCTTGTAAAACTTTTCAAGCTTTCCCTCAACTATCTTATCCACTACATTGGCCGGCTTTCCGGATTCCTTTACCTGTGCCGCGTATATTTCCTTTTCCTTGGCAATTACATCAGCAGGCACATCCTCGCGCCTTACATACTGAGCGTTCATTGCCGCTATCTGCATACCAGCTTCCTTACAAAGCTCCTCAAAATCCTCGGTCCTCGCGACAAAATCAGTTTCACAATTTATTTCCACAAGCACGCCGAGCTTTCCGTTTCCGTGTATGTAAGCGTGTATTTTGCCTTCCTTGGCCGCCCTGCCGCTCCTCTTTCCCGCGGACGCTATGCCCTTCTGCCTCAACCACTCCATGGCCTTTTCCATATCCCCGCCTGTCTCAATCAGCGCCGCCCTGCAATCGCCCATTCCCGCTCCTGACTTTTCCCTTAATTCCTTCACCTGCTCTATTTTTACGTCAGCCATATTTCGTGTTCTCCTGTAATTTTATTATTTTATCTCTTCGTGTTTTTCCTCTGTTTCTTCTTCAACAAAAACCTTCTCATATTCCCCGGCTGAAGCCATTGCTTCTGCTTTTTCCTTTTCTTCTGGAGTGCCTTCCGCAGCAGCAGTAGCCGCGGCTTCCGCCTCAGCCTGTTGCATTGCCACTTCTTTGTCTTTCTCCATCTGGACCTTTTCCTCTATTATGGAATCAGCCATTATCTTGCACATAAGCCTGACCGCCCTTATAGCATCGTCATTGCCGGGTATCAGGACGTCAATTCCGTCAGGGTCGCAGTTAGTGTCAACAACCGCGCAGACCGGCACGCCGAGCCTGTTGCATTCCCGTATGGCGTTTTCCTCTCGCTTTGTGTCTATTACAAAAATCGCTCCGGGCAGGGTGTCCATTTCCTTCAACCCGTCAAGGTTGTTGCGGAGCTTGGCAAGCTCTTTTTGCATGGACATCCTTTCCTTTACCGGGTACTTGTCAAACCCGCCGGTCGCGTCCATTTCTTCAAGCTCGCGCAGCCTCTCCACCCTTTTCTGAATTGTGACGAAATTGGTAAGCGTGCCTCCGAGCCAGCGCGAGGAGACATAAGGCATGCCGCAGCGCATGGCTTCCTCTTTTATCGCTTCCTTTGCCTGCTTTTTTGTGCCGACAAACAGGATTTTTTCGCCGTTCCTTATCACGCTTTTCACGAAAGTGACGGCCTCGCGCGTATACTTCAGGGTTTTCTGCAGGTCAATGATGTAAATGCCGTTTCGCGCCGCGAAAATATACGGCTTCATCTTGGGGTTCCAACGCTTGGTTTGGTGCCCGAAATGGACACCTGATTCAAGAAGTGCTTTCATGGCAATCTGTGGCATGGTAAATCCTCCTTACGGTTTTTTGCCTCTGCTTTTTTCATCTCCCGTGCGCCCGGATGATACCGGGACCCGCTCGGGATCCAAAAGCATGCGTTTTTTAAAATCGGGAAATAATAGCATAAACGGGTTTTTTAGGCAAGAAAATTGTGCGAAGTGCGTGCGAAGTGCGAAGTGTTTGGGAAGTGTTGTACGCCATTGCCCGCGTCTTCATTTTTTGTCTTATTTGTAATGCGTTTTATTATGGCTTATGGATATGGTTCTTACTTTATAACTTATGCTTATACATCGTCTTCACCCTGTCATACAAATTCACGTTCACATACCCTGAAAACGGGGCTTTTATCGCTTCCACAAACCCCCTTGAGCGCAGGAGGAAACGCAGTCCCTCGTTTATCCTGCCGCCGTCATGGGTTGTTATTTCCGACTTTACATCCGGCACATCCATGACCCATATTGAGCTGTTCTTTATTTTAAAATAGCTCAGCAGCGGGTACGCGCCGTTTGACAGGCATATTTCCCTGCCGTCCCTTATGTCATAACCTACATATGCGCGGCTATCCACGTTTTCTTCCCTGCTGTTGTATTTTATCGTCTCAATCTTCACCTGCTGCGGCATCTTCCTTACATTAAAGGCCCGGCCGGCCATGGACGCGAACTCCGCTGTCAGCAGCATGTCCTTGCCTGCCTTAAGCATGCCGTTAAAAAGTTGCGCGCACTGTTTTGGGCCGCAGGACTGCCCTGTCAGCACCACAAATTTTTCCTTTAAACCCGTCTCAGGTGTTATGTAAGCGGGTATGCCCGCCATCAGGAAATACTGCTCCAGCTTTACGGTATCCTCCGCGTTTGTCTCCCTTATTATGGGAGCCTTGAAAAGTCCCTTGAAGCCGCTGAGCCTGTCTATCTTCGGCGTGGCAGCTATCATTTCCTCCACAAGCGGCCTCATGAGCGGCTGCGGCAGTATGCCGCCGCAAAAAAGTATGAGCTCTTCCGCGCCTCCCAGGACCGACTGGTAAGCCTGTTCGGTGTAGATTTCCTTATTGCAGTTGTAAATATCAAACCACGCCTTTTTCACCTTTCCTGGCGCGAGCCTTGCGATGTAGTTGAAAAGCAGCGCGCCGTGGACAGGCATGAACCTTGTGGTCGCCGGGTCGCGCGTCTCCGTGCCCACGGCTATCTCGTCGTAAAGCGGGATAAGCTTTTCAAGGTCATATCCCGAAGAATAAAACTTTTCGTACCAGTGCGGCAGTTTCAGTATGAGCTTTACTTTTTTATTGGTTTTTTTCGCGGGTTCTATGGCGTATTTTTTCGAGACATCCGCCATGAGCTTTCCCCTGTACTCGGCCCATGTTTTTTTCTTCTTCGCCTTTACGCATTCAGGGCACTCGCACACCGTAAAAAACCAGTCATCAATAATTATGTTGTCAAAAAGCCCGGCGCAAAACGAGAACTCATCGCGCAATTTTTTCCGCGCCGCGGCTTCCGTGTAGCAGGAAGACGCAGAGTACCAGGAATTGAAGCCGCACTTGTCGGAAAAATGCGTGGTGGTAATGCCCCCAAAAACGGATATGCCCGACTTTTCCAGGGCTTTTTGCGCAGAAGTAAGGACGCTTTTGTCCGCCCTGTAGCCGTCCCTGTATGTTTCAAGGTAAACACGGCTTAAGGAAAGCGGGCTGAATATTTTAATGAACTTCTTTATGTCTGCCCCGTAGTCCCGCACGTCAAAGGCCGTAAGGTAAAGCGCGTATTTGAAGCTTGAGGGCTTGAAAGGCCTGCCCGCGAACGCGGAAAAATCGGTTATAAGCGGGTCCCTCGGCACAGACAGGGGTTCCTTTCCGAGCGGCCTCGGGTTTTTTGACGGGTAGCTGAATGAGTCCACAAAATCCTTTTTAATAGCCGTATTTCCCATGCTGATTGCTCCTTCACCAACAAGAGATATTATACACCCGCAGGAAGGGGTTAACAAGGCTAATTTTGACGAACATGACGAACAGGACTAATCAAAAAACAGGCTTTCAGGGAGGCTTTCATTATTATATAATGGAAAAAACTTTTCGGAGGCATTATGGAAGCAATTGACATTATATTGACCTTGCTGGCGGGCCTGTGCGTGCTTTTAGGGCTTATAGGCTGTGTAGTGCCTTTTATTCCCGGCCCTCCATTGTCATTTTTCGGCATACTTCTGCTTCATTTTTCCAAATTCGCGGAATTTTCCCTGTTTTTCCTCATAGCTTTCGGCGCAATCGCCGTGCTTTCTGCGGTATTGGACAATATACTGCCCGTGCTCGGCGTGCAAAAGACAGGCGGCTCAAGAAGGGCTGTCACAGGCTCGCTAATCGGCCTCTTCGCGGGAATATTTATACTGCCGCCGCTCGGCATGGTAATTTTCCCTTTTCTTGGCGCGCTTGTTGCGGAGCTTACCGCGGGAAGGGGCCTTGAGTCCTCTCTGAAAACCTCGTTTGGTACTGTCCTCGGCCTGCTTGCCGGCATAGCGCTGAAGCTGGCAGTGTCAGGATTCGCGGTTTTTTATTATGTCAGGGCCCTGTTGCTGAATTTTACTTCAAACCCCGTGTCCGGCGGCAACTGACAGGTCCTTGACCGTGCGGCATAAAAGTCATATTCCCAGCAGCTTTAAATTCTCCTTTGCTTCCTTAAAATCGGGCCTGTATTTTAAGGCCTTCCTGTAATATACGGCTGCTTTTTCGTAATTTTCCCTGCTGTGCCATATAAGCGCCATATTGAAGTACACGTTCGCGTCGTCGGGCCTGATTCTCAGGACCTTTTCATATTCAACCAGGGCCTTCTCGTACTCGCCGGCCTCCTGCAGGGCAGCGGCCAGGTTGCAGCGCGCCTGCCTGTGCCCGGGGTTTTTTTCAAGCAGCCTTTCATAGACCTTTACTGCCTTTTCACGCCTGCCGTTTTCCTGGTACAGAACCGCAAGGTTGTAAAGCGCCAGTTCCTCTTTGGGATTTATGGAAAGCGCCCTTTGGTAAGCCTCCTCTGCGTCCGCTGTTTTACCCATCTTGTGGTAAATGAGACCCATG
Organism: uncultured Spirochaetia bacterium; assembly: GCA_964398505.1. Classification (GTDB taxonomy): domain Bacteria; phylum Oederibacteriota; class PGYV01; order PGYV01; family CAYNMZ01; genus CAYNMZ01. The sequence continues at coordinate 27,178 of CAYNMZ010000002.1, read as the reverse complement.
TTGTAAGCTGAAGCGAAATCAGCCGGCGAAAGGCTCAATGCCTTTTCATACTCCCCTATGGCCTCATAATCCATGCCGAGCCTGTGCAGGGCATTTGCAAGGTTCGCGCGTGTCTCATGGCTGTTCCTGTTTAAGTCCGCCGCCCGCCTGAACATGCGTGCGGCCGAAGCCGCGTCCCCTTTTTTCATGTAAATGACGCCAAGGTTGTTCCACGCGTTATGGTATCCGGAATCCAGCTGAAGCGCCTTTTCAACGGACTCTATGCCCTTTTTTTCCATGCCTGCCCTGAAATACGCCATGCCGAGCCCGTCATATGAAGCGGGCTCGTCAGGCCCTGCCCGTACAGCGCGCTCAAAAACAGCGGCGGCGTCCGCGTGCCTTCCTGAAACGCTCAGGGCTTGGCCCATGTTTATAAGCGCGTCAATGCTCGCGGGCGCAAGCTCAAGCGCCTTTTTCAGGCTCACAATAGCCTCCTGCGGCATTCCCGCTTCCAGCAGAGCGGCCCCAAGGTTTGAATGCGCTCCCGCAAGATACGGGTTTATTTCAACTGCTTTTTTATGGACAAGCACCGCGTCCTTTGGCCTTCCCTGCAGCTGCAAATTTACCCCTATGTTCCCCAAAAAAGCGCCGAGAGCCTGCCTTCTTGAGAGCGTCTTTCCGAATACTCCGCTTTGCCCGTCAACGCCGTATTTTTTCAGGTAATATGAATCTGCCGCGCTTTGACCCTCGGCAGTGGTCTCTATGTTAACGCGGCCGTCCCTGCCTTCATACCTCACAAAGACATGGCCCGGCATAAACACAGGATAAACCGGAAGGCCCAGCTTTTCAGCGAGCATTATATAAAGGAGGGAGAAACTGACGCAAATGCCGCGGCGGTCGCGCAGTACGCGCTCAAATGACTCGTAATTGGCTGTCTCAATCCTCCCGGATGCGAACCTTTTGCGCATGGCGTATGAATTGGCTGTCTCGTCAAACTTAAAATTGCGGCTTTCAAAAAGCACGCGGTTTACAGCCGCGATCTTCTCCCCTGCCGAGCGCGCCTTCTCCAGGCCCGGCCGTATTTCCTCGGCCATCGCGTTTATCTCATCCTCGCACCAGGCAGTGTCCATGACCGGGTCGGCTATTCGTGAAAGCGCGAGCGCTGCCCTTGTAAAATCAAAAGGCGCGCCTTCACGGGGCACGCCTTCAAGTATCGTTTCTATGCCTGACCCTGCTGCCGGCATTACAGCCGCTAAAACTACCGCCACAGCCGCAAACAGGCGGCAAAAACCGCGGGCCATCCTTATTCTTTTTCCTTATTTTCCTCAAGGTACTGCTTTATCCTTGTCTTTGTCCTTCTGTCCTTTTTTTTCAGGTCATCATACTGCGCGCGGTAAAACTCCTCCTGCCTTATCATCTCGTCCATGAGCCGCCTCTGCTCAGGCGTCATGTTTTTCATCATTGCTCTGTCTGACCTCATCATTTTCAGGTTCTCTATCCTTTGCAGCCTTCTTTCCAGCCTGTATTCCCTGGAGCTTTTTGAGCGGCGGTGTTCCCTTACAAGCTCTATTTTTTTCCTGAGGTCCGTGATTTCATTGTATTTTTTCACGAAATTGCGCGACAGCTTCTCGGGCCTTGCGGGCCCTTTCAGCCTTTTTACCACGGTTATTTCCCTGTCCTTGTCAAGTATCACCCTGCTCCTTACCTTGCCGTCCATGTCCAGGTTTGACACCTCAACAGCGCCCTCAAATACGGCGACCTTGTCCTCGTCGCCTGTCTCAACCAAAAGCTCGGTTCCCTTTACCGCGGCCATGGCCATCTTTGTCCTTACCGTGAATTCCTCCTGCTTCGTGAGCTTCTTCACCACTCCCATTACCCTTCCCTTTATGAGCTCAAGCACCGTGGCGGCGGATTTTTCCCTTTTCAATTCCTTTATGACCAGCCTGCTGTTGGGGTCAAGCCGCATTATAGTGGCGTCGTCAAAGACAATCTCAAGCTTTGAGCCGGCTCCTGTTATCACCGTGTCGCCCCTGTAAAGCGGTATGAAAATGTCAAGTATGGCCTCCCCTGTTGACTGGCCTTTCCTTTTTAACTCGCAGTCGCCGTCATAATCGTTTATATACGCTATGGAATAGTCCTCTTCCTTTTGTTTGGCGTAGTGGGGCCCTGCAAAAGCAGCCATCAGGAACGCGCTTAAAACAAGCAGGCATATTTTTTTCATTTAATCCTCCGTTTTTTTCTTTTGACGCGGCAGCCGGCGTTTTTGTTGTCAGAATGCCGGCGCTTTGACTGTCAGGCGGCCGCCTTCGGCGCCGCCATAGTCAACTATTATTATGTTTTCCGCCTTTTTGCAGGCCCTTTTCAACGTTTTTGCGATCCGCGCAGGCCCGGATAAAACCGGCCTGACGCCGTGATAGGCGCACATTTTTCTCAGCATTGCGCCGTTGTCAACAACCGCTATTATGCCGTTTTCGGGCCTGTAATCCGACATATAGCTTATGTCTTCCTTTTTCCTCACCATTACCGCAATGGCGGCTTTCCTGAGCACGCACGCGGCCTCAACCGCCGCCTTTGAGAGCGCGTTTTCCATTTCATGGCCCTTTGTCACCCTGCTGACCGCGCATGAGCGGCCCTTTTCCTTTTTCTCAGCCTCATGTATTATATCCGACATTACCCTGACCGTCCTCTCCGGGTATTTTCCCATTGAAGTCTCGGCTGAAAGCATGAGCAGGTCGGCTCCGTCAGACACCGCGTTGTACACATCCGTTATCTCGGCCCTCTGTGGAAAAGGCGAGTTTATCATGGACTCCAGCATTTGTGTCGCGACTATGACAAGCTTTCCCCTGTCATTTGCCATAGCCACCATTTTTTTCTGCGCCGCGGGCACTGCCCTGTAGCCGGCCTCGACCGCCAGGTCGCCGCGCGCGGCCATTATGCCGTCGCAGGCGTCAATTATCCGCCCCAGCCGTTTTAAGGCCTCAGGCTTCTCTATTTTCGCTATCAAAAGCGGCATGTCGCGCCTTTTCCTTACCGCGGCTTTCAGCGCGAGCACGTCATTTTCATCGCGCACAAATGAAAGGCAGACGATATCAACGCCCATGTTAAGGCCGAATTTCAGGTTTTCCCTGTCTTTTTTTGTGAGTGAGTCCACAGGGAGCTTCACTCCCGGTATGTTCACGCCTTTTCTCGGAGCTATCTCGCCGCCCGCGGTGACAGCGCAGAAAATCTTCCCGCCCCTTATCGAGGAAACCTTCAGCTGAACCATGCCGTCGTTTATCAGTATTTTCTGCCCCGGCTTTAAATACTTGTGAAGGTCCTTGAAGTCTATGGAAATGCCGGTTTCCCGGATTTTGGATCTTGAATTTTGGATTACAACGCTGTCCCCGCGCTTTACGCTTACCGGTGATTTTAGCCCCTCAACCCTTATCTTCGGGCCCTGTAAATCCTGCATTATCGCCGCAGGTATGCCGGTTTTCCGCGACGCCTTCCTTATGTTTTCAATAAGGCCCCTGAAGAACTCCCTGTTCCCGTGTGAAAAATTCAGCCTGAACACGTTCACGCCGGCCCTTAAAAGCGCGGTTATTTTTCCGTACGAGGCAGTGGCAGGCCCGAGCGTGGCTATGATCTTGGTTTTTCGCATAAGCTCCCCGTTTAAATTTTATGTTCAAACCCGCAAGCAAAAATCCTCATTCTGTTTCCCGCGCCACCCAATTAAGGTATTCTATGTTTCCGTCGTTTATGTCCAGGGCTATTATTTCAGGCACCTCGTATGGATGGGCTTTCTTGACGGCCTTAATCAGTCGCGGCACAAGGGATTTTTTCGTTTTCATTATCAGGAGTTCCTCCCTTGACGTTTCAAGCTTTCCCTTCCACCAGTACCGCGAGACTATGCCCGGCACGCGGTTTACGCAGGCAGCAAGCCTGTTTTCAAGGACAGCGTCAGACACTTTTTTCGAGGTCTTTTCCCCGTTTGTAGTTACGAATACAACGCATTTTTTTTCCATGCAAAAAGTATATAGTGTTTTTCATAAAGAGTCAATCGCGGAACAGCGGAGTTATTACAAGGATTCCCGCTCGATTTTAATCAAATTCATGCGCCGTACGGGACAGCGCGGCACTAATCGTTAACCACCCTGTCCCTGCCGGCCTTTTTCGCCTTGTAGACGTTGTCGTCCGCTTTCTTAATGACTTTCTGGATGTCCTCGAGCCCGTTCTTGGTGGAAGCGACTCCTATGCTCATCGTCACCTTTATAGTCTTGCTCTTGTACTTTACGGAATGCGCCTTGACCGCTTTCCTTATCTTCTCGCCCTTTAGCCTGGCTTCCTCCCCTGTCTTGTCCCTTAATATAACGACTATCTCCTCGCCGCCGTACCTGCACACGACCCCCTCGGGAAGCGCAGCGTCCCTTATTATCTGGGCAGTTGAAAAAAGCACCGCGTCGCCGGCCGCATGGCCGTACGTGTCGTTGACCTTCTTGAAATGGTCTATGTCGCACATCATAATGCTGAGCTTTTTTCCCAGGGTTATCTCTGACAGGCCGCCAAGTATGCCGTCAAGGTACTGGCGGTTGTAAATCTTGAGCAGCGGGTCATAGTGCGCCTTGTGGTGCAGGCAGTTCACCCAGTGCGCGAACATGCCCCAGATTATCACGACCTCCATGACCGGAAGCAGGAACTTCACCCTGCCTATATGCTGGGAATTTATCACGCAGTACAGCGTCATCAGGGAAAGCGCGACTATTATGCTGCCGTAGTTATGCTCCTCCTCTATCGTGAAAAGCGAGATAACCACAGTAAGCCCGGTGATTATCAGGTTTATAACGAGGTATATCTTTAAGAAAACATTCACAAATTCCGATTTCTTTCCGGCCGGAATCAGGAAAAGGATAGTAAGGTAAACAATGATGTTAAGCCCGAAGGCGAACCAAGCCGAGTTCTTACCCGTATTATAGGTGACGTAAGAGCTGGCCAGCATCACTATCAGGAGGTTTAAGTTCAGCATGGTGAAAAGCAGCCTGAAAGCGAAATTGCCGCCCGCCGGCTGTTTTATAGCCTGCGATTTTGCGTAAAAGTTCAGCTCCATTATTGAGCTGTCCTGTGGCAGGGGCGTGGATATTATGAAAAAGCATATTATAAAGGCAACGAGCGTGTAACCCGACAGCAGTATCTTGAACTTGTAAATCTTCGGGTAGGATATCCTTGCTATGAAGAATACCATGACCGAGAGGACAGCCATTATGACCGCGTATGTGACAGGCGCGTCCTTTGATACGGTCATGGCCTGCATGTAGCGTCCAACCGGGGAAAACGCCGCAAAAAAGAGCGCAACAGCAGACGCTATTATGAACTCAATCCTGTAGCGGGCCAGAAAAGACCGCAAGACAGTATCCATTTTTCCTCCGTGTCCGCGAGTATTTTTAATACAATAACAGAAAGAAACCATGTTGTAAAGCGCTGAAAGCCGCGCGGCTATATGCAAATTTATGCAAATTTAAACGATTGACAACCCACTCCATAATTGCTAAAATACTTTAAATTTCACCATAATACGGAGGGCAATTGTGCGCTCAGGAAAAATTGTGACAAGGTTCCTTATTATAATCGTATCAGCTCTTCTGCTGCTTGCCGGATGCGCGGCCAAGCCTGAAACAAAACAAATGCTGAAGGAACGCGGCCTTCTCTGCTCTTTTGAGACGCTTCCGTCAGAGACAGCGATAGGCGATTTTGACTGGGAAACAAACGGATATGTCAAGCTTGAACAGTTCAAGAAATACGCCTCAAACGGCAAGTTCACCGCGCAGGCAATATTTTCCGTGCCGACGGACTTCATGCCCGCTGACAAGGCGGCCAAGGTAAAGTCCTGGATATCCGCGATGACACTTTCCATAAGCACGCTCACAAGGCTGAAAGTTACTGACTGGAGCAAATACAAGAAATTCGGCGTTGACGTATATGTGCCGGACGAGGCCGAGAGGAAGTTTTACATAAAGCTCCTCGACTCCAACGGCAAGGAATACGTCGCTGAAAGGCCCGTAAAAAACGGCAGGAACAAGCTTGAAATAATCCTGCAGGAAGTAAAGGACAGCCGCGTTGACACGGCATCAATAGTTTCGCTCTCGCTTTTCCTTGACAACAAGGGCGTGGAAAAGGACGTCACGCTTTTCATAGACAATGTAAGGCTGATGCCTTAAAAGGGATAGATGAAGCTACAGGCCGCCACGTTTCTCGACCTATTGCGCGTAAAGCAGTGGATAAAGAACCTTCTCATATACATAGCCCTCATATTCACGAACAACCTTTTTAACGCCGGCCTTTTCCTGCGGGTCACAGCCGGGTTTTTCCTGCTTTGCTTTGCCGCAAGCGCTATTTATATCTTAAACGACATAATCGACAGGAAAGAGGACGCTTACCATCCAGATAAGAAATCCAGGCCGATCGCCAAAGGCTCGGTATCGGTGCCTTTCGCCTCGGCAATAAGCGCCATACTGGCAGTTTCGGCGCTTGCCGGCTCATTTTTGATAAGCAGGGATTTCTTTTATGTCATCTGCGTTTACCTGGCGATGAACATACTCTACACATTGAAGCTAAAACACGCTGTCATACTTGACATTTTCATAGTGGCAGCCGGATACGTGCTGCGCGCGATAGCAGGCGCCGTTATAATAAGCGTCGCCATCTCGCCATGGCTTCTGATATGCACTTCCCTGCTCGCGCTTTTTGTGATAATGGCAAAGAGGCGCCATGAGGTCTCAACGCTGTCCGACGCCGCCCGCCACAGGAAGATACTCAGCGAGTATTCGGTGCCTCTCCTGGACGAGATGACCTCAGTGGTGACAGCCTCGACGGTCATAGCGTATTCGCTTTATACTTTCACTTCTGAGACAGCGGCGCGGCACAATTACCTTATGCTCACAATCCCGTTTGTGCTCTACGGCATCTTCCGCTACCTGTACCTGGTTCACAAGAAAAACATGGGCGGAAGCCCTGAGACGGTTTTTTTAAGGGACATCCCCACCATAGTAAACATACTGTTATGGCTTTCAGCCACCATTTCAATCGTCTATTTCTTCAAATGATAACAGCCGTAACCTTAAACCCCACGCTTGACATATGTTTTGAAATTGATGCCTTCTTAGCCGGCTCAGTGCACAGGGCAAAACGCGCCTTTTCATATCCGGGCGGCAAGGGCACAAACGTCGCGCGCGGCATCGCCGCGCTCGGCGGAAAAGTTTCAGCCCTGGGCTTCTGCGCTGCCGAAAGCGTTAAGGACTGCGCCTCTTTCCTTGAAAAGGGCGGCGTTAAGCCGCGCCTTATTGCCGCGGCCGGCAGGAACAGGCCCTGCTGCATTATTTCCTCGCCTGACGGCGAGACAGTAATAAACAGCGAGTCTTCTATAGGTATAACACCGGGCCTTAGAAAAAAAATGCTGTCGCGCATCAGTGAACTTTCCGCAAAGAGCAGCGTCATGGTGTTTTCGGGCTCACTGCCCCTCGCGCTCAGCCCGGGCTTTTACGCTGACTGCGTGTATAACTCGCGCGATAACTGCGTTGTAATCCTTGATACATCCTCAAAATACCTGAGCCTGGGGGTAAAGGCGAGGCCTCATATAATAAAGCAAAACCTCGGGGAATATATTCTCGCTTTCGGAAAGACCGGCGCAGGAAAAAAGCAGCTTGCGACTTCCATGGAAAAAACCAGGAAAAAGTACGGGCTTCACGCTGTCATCATAACCCTTGGCGCAAGGGGGTCGGCTTTATGCGATAAGTCAGGGTTTTCGATGATTCCGCCTGTCAGCGTGCCGGGAGCGGTATCCTCAGTCGGTTCAGGAGACGCCTACTCAGCCGGACTTGCTTTCGGAATTGAAAAAGGCTTAAACATATATGAAAGCTGCGCTCTTGCCTCAGCATGCGGGGCGGCTAACACGAAATACAGCGGCTCGTGCTTTTTCAGCTCAAAAGACGTAAAAGAAGCGCTTTCCCTGGCGCCAGCCTTCGCCGGCCTTACGCGCCTGCTTTAAAGCCGGCCGTAAGGCACGGCTCCACATGCACCAGCACGTTCACGTCTTTGTACCTTGCCTTCAGTTTCATTTCTATTTCTTTGGTTATGTCGTGGGATTTTATGACCGTCAGGTGCGGGTCAACCTGTATGTGCATGTCTATGAAAATCGTGGAACCGGACTGCCTTGTCCTTATCTTGTGATGGCACATTATCTCAGGGAAACCTTTTAATATCTCTTCAATCGCGCCTATTTCCTTCTCGTCAAGGCCCTTGTCAATGACCTGCTGTGTCAGTTTTATGGAAAGCCTCACAAATATCCCTATCACCCAGACTCCCACAAGTATGGCTGCCACAGGGTCAATCCACCAGAACCCGGTAAGTTTCATTACAATAAGCGCGGCCGCGATGCCCGCCGAGGTTATGACATCCGCGCGCAGATGCTCGCCGTCAACCTCAACGCCAAGCGAGCGAAGCTCCTTTCCCTTCCTGATCAGGTATCCTGAAACAAAGAAATTCACGGCAGCTGACATAAGCATAACGGCTATGCCCGCCTCCAGCATCCTCGTCTCCTGGCGTTCAAGCAGTTTTTTTACGCCTTCAAATATTATCCCCGCGCCGATAATAAGTATGAGGGCGTTCTCTATCCAGCCCGTCACCACCTCCACCTTGCCGTGGCCGAACTGATGGTCCTTGTCAGGCGGCTTCATTGAGCCTTTTACGCCAAAGTAAGCTATCAGCGACGCTATAAGGTCATTTGCCGAGTGCAGGGCCTCGGCAACAACGCTTACCAGCCCGGTCATTACGCCTATGAGGAGCTTTATCAGCACAAGGCTGGTATTGGAAATTATTGACAGTATTATCGCGCCTTCCTTTTTCCTTGCTTCTCCGATTATATTCATCATTACCTCTTTTTCACGTTTATTGTAATAGCCGGATTTTTACCCTTGTTTACCGTCACAGCTAGGGCGGTTTCTTTTATGTATGTGGCTTCCACGGAAATAACATACCCTCCTATGGGCAGGGCCTCAAAAACGAACCTGCCGGCCTCGTCAGTTGTCGTCCTGTACACCCTGTCCGAATGCTTGCTTAAGGCTTTGATCCTGACATTTGCCACAGGGCTGTTGTCCATGAACACCCTGCCCGAAAGCGCCGAAGTCAGCCCGGGATTTACCGTAGGCTCAGGCGCAGGCTTTTTCGCCGGCTTCTTTGCCGCCTTTTTTGCCGCTTTTGGAACAGGAGTTGCCGTAGGCTCAGGCGTCGCGGTAGCTGCCGGAACCGGCGTGTCTGTCGGCATTGCTGTCGCGGCCTTTGTCGGCGCCGTAGTAGGCCTGTCTTTTTTTATTTCCAGGTACATGGGAGAGCCGGCCAGGTCAAACTCCTCTATTACCTCGTTTTCAGACGCGTCTATCACCGCTATTTTTCCTGTCTTTTCGCCTTTATTGAATCCCGCCACATATGCCCTGGGCCCGGACGGCGACTTGCCCGCCGCAACCCCGTAGACAGGATAATCAAAGCCTGAAGAAGCCGGCTTTTCATACTTGCCTGTCTCAAACATGTCAACCCCGTTCATAACAGCCACATAAAGCATTCCGCCTATGTAATCAATGCCCCGCGGGCTGTCTGTGGAGACTATCTCGTTTACCAGCCTGTTCTTACGCGTGTCAATGACCGATATGCTTGCCATGCCTTCGTTCGTCACAAAAAGCCTGTTGTCCGAGACGCACATGGCGTACGGGTCGGCGCCTGTCTGTATTACACCGCTTATTTCACCCGTCTTTGTGTCCATGACGGCGATACCGCCCTGCCCCGCAAGCGCGGCGTAAAGCCTTGCGCCGTCCGTACTCAAGGCAACCGCTTTTGGCGTGCCCGGCAGCTGCAAGGGCTCGCCCCTTACGTCATAAGCGGCAGTGTCAATTATTGAAATGTTCTTTGACTTTGAGTTTGCCGCGTAAACGGTTGAGCCGTCACGGCTTACGGCAAGCGCCACCGGCGCGAGCCCGACGCTCACAGTCTCGCTGTCCGGAGCCAGGGTTTTCAGCCTTATCCTGCCGACGGAGTTCGTGTCAAATCCCGCAAAATAAAGGTATTCCCCGTCCGGCGAAAGCTCCATGTCCCGGGCAAGGCAGTCAAGCTTTATGTCCCTTATCAGGCCGTTTGTGGCAGTGTCTATGACCGATATTTTTTTGTCATTCATGTGCGAAACGAAAAGGTATGTCCTTGCCGCCTGCGCGTCGGTCAACGCGAACAAAAACGCCAGGGCAATTGCCAGTTTTCTCATTTATTCCGCCTCCCTGTTTTTTTCCTTCCTTTTATCAGCTTTGCCGCCTTTTTCGTGGTCCTTCTTATCCTGTGAGCCATGAACTTCAAAAGCACTCCAAGCACCTTAAAGCCCGTGGAAGCGTGCTCTGTCTTGAGTTTTACAAGGCCTTCTGCCGGCAGTTTCACCAGTTCTGTCTCGCCCTCGCTTGTGACAGTGGCTGACCTTGGCGAGCCGTCAATCAAGGCCATTTCTCCGAAAAACTCGCCGTCCGAAAGCAGGGCCACCATTTTTTTCCTGCGTCCCGACTCTATCCAGACCTTTACAGAACCTGACTTTATTATGTACATGGCGTCACCGGGGCTGCCTGCCTTGAATATCTCCTCCCCGCCTGCGCGCTTTTCATATTCGCATATCCGTGAAAGCACATCAATGTCATCCGGCTCAAATTCCCTGTAAATCGGGTACGTAAGAAGAAACGACGTGTCTGTCATAATAACTCCTTCCGGTTTTTTTACAGCGCCGGCTTTATTCCCTGTATTTGTTTGTAATCGGCATGCGCCTGTCCCTGCCGAAGGATTTCGGCGTTATCTTCACGCCCGGCGGGGCCTGCCTGCGCTTGTACTCGCTCAAATCTATCATCCTTATAACTTTTCGCAGGGTCTCGAGCGGGTAGCGGCCTTTCAATTCCGACATGGTCAGGTCATTTTCTATGTAATCCTCTATTATCTCGTCAAGCAGGCTGTAGGGCGGCAGCGTGTCCTGGTCCTTTTGGTTGTGCCGAAGCTCGGCTGTCGGGGCTTTCCTGATTATGTTTTCAGGTATCAGGTCAAAGCCCGCCTTTTTGTTCCTCATGCCGCAGAGCCTGTAAACGACTGTCTTTGGCACATCCTTTATCACAGCGAAACCGCCGGCCATGTCTCCGTAAAGCGTGGCGTAGCCCGTGGACATCTCGCTCTTGTTCCCGGTTGTAAGGACCAGCCAGTTGAACTTGTTTGACATGGCCATTATCAGGTTGCCCCTTATGCGCGCCTGCAGGTTTTCCTCGGTTATGTCCTGAGGCATTCCCCTGAACTCAGGCTCCAGCACATCAAGGTAAAGATCCGCTATTTTCTGAATAGGAATTATTTTAAGCTTAAGCCCCAGGTTTTCGGACAATTTTTCAGCGTCACGCAATGATTCTTTGGATGAGAATTTTGAAGGCATGAAAATCACCGTGACATTGTCCCTGCCGAGCGCGTCGCAGGCGATGGCCGTCACAAGCGCGGAGTCAACGCCGCCGGAAAGCGCGACTAGCACCTTTTTAAACCCGTTTTTCACGACATAATCCCTGACACCCAGCTTTAGTGCTTCGTATATTTCCTCGTCCTTTGGTATCGGCTTGTATGCGGGTATAACCACGCTTTTTTCAGCCTTTGAAGAAGCCTCGCGCTTTGCGTTCATGTCAATCACAAGGTCGTATTCCGCGAACTGCCAGGCCTGCGCCTTCATCCTGCCTTTTTTGTCTATCACAAGGGAGTGCCCGTCAAAGACAAGCTCATCCTGGCCGCCCACAAGGTTGCAGTACAAGAGGTTCGCGCGGTAATAGACAGCTTTTTTTTTCAGCATGGAAAATCTCTGCTTCCATTTTTCCGTGTGGTAAGGCGAAGCGCTGAGGTTCAGCATAAAATCAGCCTTGCCGCGCGTCTTGTCAAGCACTCCGCATTCCTGCCATATGTCCTCGCATATGGAAACAGATATTTTAGCGCCCTTTTCTTCTATTATTAGCGGCCTGTTACCCGGCTCAAAATACCTTTTTTCGTCAAAAACGCCGTAATTAGGCAAATTTATCTTGTCATACACGGAATTTACGGCTCCGTCTTTAAGCACAGCCGCAGAATTGTATATCTTTTCATGTCTTAGGTCCACAAACCCTACCACAGCCGTTATACCCCTGGTTTTTTCTGCAAGCGCCCGCAGAGCAGCCAGGTTGGCACGCACAAACCCTTTTTTCATGAGCAGGTCCTCTGGCGGATAGCCTGTTATGGAAAGTTCCGGAAAAAGCGCTATGTCGGCCCTTACCGAACGCGCCCTTTCTATGCCCGCGCTTATGAGGTCGCTGTTGCCCTTTATGTCGCCTACTGTTGTGTTTATCTGGCAAAGGCAGAATCTAATGGAGCTCATTTTTTGTTTTTCTCGTTCATCAGCCGCTTTATTTCCCTTTTTAGGACCTTGCCTGTCCCTGTCCTGGGCAGTTCCTTCCAGAACTCAAACCTGTGCGGTATCTTGAAATTGGCAAGATACGGTCTGCAAAATTTCCTCATTTCCGCGTCCGAAGCAGAAGAGCCGTCCTTTAACTGTATAACACATACCGGGATCTCGCCGTGCGCCTCGTCCTTTATTCCCACAACAGCAGCGTCCTGCACAGCAGGGTGCCTGTACAGCACTTCCTCAACTTCCCTGGGGTAGAGATTCATGCCGTTTACAAGTATCAGGTCTTTTTTCCTGTCCAGTATGTATATGTACCCATCTTCATCCATTTTTCCTATGTCGCCGGTATAAAGCCAGCCGTTTTTCAGTATCTCTGAAGTCTCCATTTCGCGGTTGAAATATCCCTTCATTATGTTGGGCCCGCTCACGGCTATCTCGCCGACCTCTCCTCTTTTTACGAACGCGCCGCTCTCATCCGCTATTTCAACCTTTACATCAGGTATCGCCGGTCCTACTGACCCCGGCTTCCTCACCCCGTCAAGCGGATTTACTGACACAACCGGAGAAGCTTCTGACAGCCCATAACCCTCTACCAGCGGAACTTTCATCTTTTCCTCAAATTTTTTCAGCACCTCGCCAGCGAGCGGCGCCGCTCCGGAAACGCAAACCCTTATGGGATTTATCATTTTAAAAAAGAACGGTATCTTCTTGCCCGCAAGAACATTATAAACCTGAGGTATAGCGACAAAAACGGTTATCCTGTCAAACATTATTGATTTTAATATTAGGGAAAAAGGCTGTATTGACTTTATAATAGTCATTGTGCATTGCAGGTAAAGCGGAATAAAAACGCAGACAGTGAAGGTGAAAGCGTGGAACATCGGAAGGAAAGTAATAAACCTGTCCTTTATGGTTATTTTGATTGCCCTCACGGAAGAATCAGCGTTTGACACAAGATTTTTGTGCGTAAGCATGGCGCCCTTGGGATGCCCGGTGGTGCCGGAAGTGTAAATTATCACCGCCACATCGGAGTCATTTATGGATGAATCCAGCGCTATGGCCGGCGCCTTTTTCATCACGCTTTCATAGCTTAAAAAATTCTTGTCCCACGGCACGCATGAGCAAATTACATGTTCAAGCGCCTGTGCCTTGTTTGAGTTGAAATCCTTCAATTGCTCCTTAAAATCCGCGGATGTTATCAGTATCTTTGCCCTGCTGTCGTTCAATATGTATATTATCTCTTCCTGCCTTAAAAAAGTGTTGAGCGGCACAACTTCAGCGCCCGCTGAAAGAACCGCAAAATATGAAACCACAAATTCAACGCTGTTATTTAATAGAAGCGCTGCCCTGTCTCCCTTTTTCAGGCCAAGTTCCCTTAAGCCGCCGGCCATTTTAAGCGCCGAGTCGTAAAATTGCCTGAAAGTCACCCTTGTTTTGCCGTATTTTAAGTAGATTTTATTGGGGGATTGCTCTGCAGAGCGCTTCATAACATCAATAAGGTTCATTATTGCCTCCCTCATTTCATTATAATATTGCCTTAATACAGTATATTATGCGACAAAATAACGCCTAAGTCAATAAAACCATTGTATAAAGCCAATAATCTACCGGCTTTATATGTTTATTGGCTAAATGTTTATACGGCTATTGGATGTTTTCCCTATTTCCTCCAGCATTTGCCTGCTTGCCACTATCTCATTGCACAGCTCGCACATGAAGGTGTATTTTTTTTCCGGGTCAAGGACGCGCTTTTTAGCGTTTACTGCTTCACGCAGCCTCGCGGGCCCGCCTTCGGCCAGGATGCGGAAAACAGGATTTTCCGAAGCCCTTTTTACCACATCCTTTACGCTTTCAGACGAAAGGTTTCCTATGTAATAATAGTCAAGGAAGCCGTTGCCGTTGCACGAGCATACCTTTGCCCTGAAATCCGGTTCAACCCAGAGATATCCTACGCCATGCGGCCCGAGGCAGGCAGGCGTGTCTTTTATAATTTTCAGCTCAACTTCGCGGTCATCAAGCTCCTGCCAGGAAGGCCTGGTGGGTTTCCAGATGCCGTATTTTATTTTCTTGCCGCCGATAAAAATACCTTTTTTTTCCCTTACTAGCCGGCAGTCACTTATCCCTGCTTTCGCCATTTCCCCAAGAAGCCTGTCATATATCCTGAAAATCTCCTCCCTGTCGTAATAACTTGAACCTATCGTCAGGCCCGATACGCTGAAATGTTCCGCGTAATATTTTATGAAGGCCGCAACGTACGACAGCGGTATTTTGCCGTTATGGTAAGGGTCTACTGACAGCCTGAAGCCCGAAGTGTAACCGGCTTCCTTTAAATCGCTGAAAAACTTTTCCGCCGCGCGCCTGTCATGGGCTATATAGCAGTTCGTTGGAGGCTTGTTTATCCTTATCGCGAGTTTTCTTGCCTCAACCACGACAGGCGGCATGAACTCCGGATACATTGTTATTTCGCCGCCCGTAAATTGTATGGAATTCATGCCCAGGGCCTTCATTTCATGGAGCAATTCAACCGCCCTTTTTATGTCCATTTTTTTTGAAAGGTCGTGTTTTCCAAAGTCGTTATTACAATGCCTGCACATGGCAGTGCAGTTGAAAGTAGGGACAAAAACAATCCCGCGCGGGGTATAAGGGCTCGCCGGGTTTAGTGTATTCATAAAGCATTGGCTCCGGATTTTGGATTTTGGATCCCGGATTTTCTATACTTTCTCATAAGGGTCAAAAAGCTTCTTATATTCCTCTATAATGGACCTGTCTGTCATTGAAGCTATGTAATCGCATATAACCCGCTTCAAGGAATCTTTTTTCAGCCTCTTTTTGGTCTCAGGCGGCAGAATGGAGGTCTCAACCCCGCGCTCGTCAACCGTGCTGCCCCTCTTTAAGTAAATGTCAAAAAGGTCCTGTATTATCTTTTCTGCCTTGTATTCCATCCTTATGACCTTGTAATGCTTGTAAAAATTATTGTACAGGTGCGACTTTAAGTCCCTATGAAGCTCCTTCATTTCCGGGCTGAACTCTATCAGCAAGCCCCTGTGATTTCTCACCTTTTCAATGGAATCTATCTTGTTTTCCCTTAAGTTCCTGACAGAATTGTTTATCAGGTTAGTTATCTGGACGCTTATAAGCGCCCTGGTCAAATTGTATTTTTGCATATCCAGCGGAAGGCCCGCGAACTTTTCAGTATCAGCGGTTTTTTCTATTTCCTTCCATATTTTTGTAGTCTTTAAGCCTTCCAGCGACAGTATCCTTGAGGTTATTCCGTCGTCCACATCGTGGGAATTGTAGGCTATCTCGTCCGCTATATTAACTACCTGGGACTCAAGCGTCGGCGAGAGCTCCGGCTCATAGTCCGCGAAAACCGGCGAGTCGTAGTCAGTTGTATGCTTGATTATTCCTTCCCTGGTCTCCCAGCAGAGGTTCAATCCCGGGAAGTCCGGGTATTTTTCCTCAAGCTCGTCAAGTACCCTAAGGCTCTGCATATTGTGCTCAAAACCACCCTCGTCCTTCATAAGCCTGTTTAGGACAGTCTCACCCGAATGCCCGAAAGGCGTATGCCCTATGTCATGGGCAAGCGCTATGGATTCGGTCAGTTCCTCGTTCAGCCTCAGGGCCCTTGCCACTGAACGCGCAATCTGCGCAACCTCCGCGGTATGCGTCAGCCTCGTCCTGTAATAGTCACCCTCAAGGTTCACAAAAACCTGAGTCTTGTATTCAAGCCGCCTGTAGGCCGTGGAATGTATTATCCTGTCGCGGTCCCGCTGGTATACTGACCTGAAGCTGTCTTCTTTTTCCCTGTAACGCCTGCCGCGTGTCAGCCTGCTCTTCATGGCGTACGGCGCCAGTGTCTTGTCCTCAAGCTCTTCAAGCATTTCTCTGGTCAACAGATAGTCTTTTTCTTCCATGTCATCCGCCCTGGCTCAACGTGGTTGTCGGGAAAACCTGTTTTAGGAATATGCTCTCCACCTTCGGGCCGTAACCCTTGCGTGTTATTGATTTTTTCATCTGGTTTAAGACGTCGCTTATTATGCCGTTTTTTATGTCGTAGCTTGTGGCGGTTTCCATTGCTGTCACCCTCTCCTCGAAGACAAAACGCAGGGCCTCAAAGAAACGCGCTGCCTTTTTTTCCTCAGCCAGAGGAAGCATGTCGGTATTGGCTATTATCCTTGAGGCATTTATTCCGCCGCCCGGCAGCATGTTGCCTGTCTTGTCGTACATGACCCTGCGCAGTACGTCAGGATATGTGTTTTGCCCCGACATCAGCGTCTTTGCGTACATGGCCTCAATGTCCTTTTTCGGTATCCTGGTGGACAGGAAAGATGCCATGACGGTCTGGGCCTCCTCAAAAAGCTGAAGCACCACTACTTTTTCAGAATGGTCAAGACCCTTGGGCTGCGAAGCCGCGGCAGCCTGCTTGGCAGACTCAAGCTTTGAAAGGAGCGCTTCCTTTTTTTTCTGCCTTTCTTCCTCCATTTCGCGCTTTAGCTCCTCCCTTAACTTTGCCTTAATTTCCTCCTCGCTTGTTTTCGCAACGCCGACTTCCTCAAGCTTTTTTAAAAGTTCCTGCTTTTCCCTGGCCTCTTTTTCCTTTTCAAGCTTTATCTCGTCTTCAAGAAGCTTTAAGGCCTGTATTTTTTTCAGGAGCTCCTCTTTCCTCTGTTTTTCCCTCTCCTCAACTTCCTTCCTTACCTTTTCCTCTATTTCCTTCTGAAGCCTGGCCCTTGTCTCCTCCTCTATTTTCTTTCTTAGCTCGACTTCTAAATCACTTTTTTTATCCTCAGCGCCCATTGCCTTTTCCACTGCAATGTCCATTGCCAAATCGACTTCCTTTTTTACCTCAGCGTCCATACCGCCCTGCGCCTCTCGCTGCATTACTTCTTTTACCTGCTCTTCTATGGCCTCTTTTATCTCCTGATGAACTTCTTTAGCCATACTTTCCTTGAGGACTTTGCGTTCCTCCTCAAATTCCCTGAGAAGCGCCTCTTCCTCGTCAGTAAGCTTTTTTTCTTCGCTCATTTTCTTTTCATCCTATCCGCCCGGTTTAATTGTTGTGTCAGGCACGATTTTTTCTTTAAAAAAATCCCTAAGTTTAATACTGTATTCTCTTTTGCCGAAAACTTTTTCAAGTTGCGTCAAAAGATTGGAAAGTATGTCATCCTTTGTCTCTATGCCAAGCGCCAGTTCTATGGCTATCAGCCTTTCCTCAAATATTTCCCTTAACGAGGCAAAAAAACCCTCGGCCCTCTTATGCTCAGGGCCGTATATTGAATTCAGGTTCGCGGCAAGCCTTGCAACTTCCAGAGACCCGTCCTGCCTTGGCTTTCCGCACTGGTTGGTGTCGGTTTTTTTCAGGTAAACAGGATGCGCCTGTATGGCCTTTCCGAGAGTCTTAAAAAACATGGTCTCAACAGGCTGTCTCTTCATGAATTTGGAAAGTATTGCAGCGAGCATTTTCTGAGACTGCTCAAACATGTTTATAAGGCTCATGTATTCCGCGTAGCTTAAGGCGGTTCCGGCAGAAGGCGCGGCAGCCTGCGACGCCTCCTCCTTTTTCATTGAGCTGATTTTTTCGAGTATTTCTTCCTTCCTGCGTTTTTTCTCAAGCTCAAGCTCTGTCTTTATCTTTTCGCGCATCTCAGCTTCCAATTTTGCGCGCGTCTCTTCCTCTATTTTTTTCCTCATCCGCGCCATATCAACCGCGCTGTCAGGTATGTCGGGCAGTTTTTCCGGAAGCTCATCGGCTGAAGCAGGCCTGCCGGGCTTTGACGCTTCATAATCCGCCAGGAGCTTTTCCTCCTCTTGCGTAAGTTTTTCCGCCGCAACCTCTTCTATGCCGCGCGTAAGGAATTCCTCTGTGAACTCACGCAGTATGTCCCTGGCCTTCGACGCCTCGACTTTCTCTATTTTTTCGCCGAAAAGCTCGGAGACCATGTCCTTTATATCGTCCATGCTTATCTTGAAATCGTCGTCCATTGAAACCATTTTTCTCCCCGCAAGAATAGAATATATTAGTAATTTAACATATTAAGGTGGGGGTGTCAATTCAGGTAAAAATTCAATTCAAGGTAAAAATTCAAAGTATCCGGAAAGCCAGAAAACCATAAAATCAGTGTGCGAATAATTTTTATTATGGCTTATGGGTATCAGAATTTTTTATATCTTCTCCAGACCCGCGTGGTTGGCTGACAGCACTTTTTTCCCGTGCGCCTTGAAGTTCACCGTAAGCTTGAAGTCATCCCCGTGAGGCTCTATTTTCACTATAACCCCTGCGCCCATTTTTTTATGCTTCACTTTCTGGCCCGGCTTGTATGTGGGCGCCACGTCAACGGGCATGTCAAACTCAGGCTCCATGTCCGATATCGTGTCCTCAATACTGCCTTTCAGGTATTTCTCCTCCACTGTCTTTACGGGCATCCTTCCCTTATGCTCCAGCAGTTCCGGCGGAATCTCGTTTATGTAGCGCGAGATCTGGCCCAGCTTTTTCGTGCCGTACTGCCTCCTTGAAACAGCTGAAAAGAGGTAGAGCTTTTTCCTTGCCCTGGTAATACCCACATAGGCAAGCCGCCTTTCCTCCTCTATGCCCCCGGGCTCGTCAATGCTGTTCTTATGCGGAAAAAGCCCCTCGTCCATCCCTGTCAAAAATACAACATCAAACTCCAATCCCTTCGCGCTGTGTATTGTCATCAGTGTCACAGCTTCGGCTTTATCATCCATCTTGTCAACATCGGATATAAGCGCCACCTGGTTTAGAAAATCCTCAAGCGACGCGCCGGCATTTCCTTCCTCATATTCGGACAAAGCCGACACAAGTTCCTTTATATTTTCCACCCTATCCCTGGCCTTTACTGACGTGTCCTTCATCCAGTATTCAAGGTATCCTGTCCTTGATATTATCTCCTTCATTATGTCCTGGAGCTTCATGTTTGACTTGTTGTCGTGAAGATGTTTTATGAAAGTGCCGAACCTTACAAGCGTATTCTTCACGCTGTCCTTTATATCAGCCACAGAAGCGGCGTCAAGCAGGCCGTCAATGAAGGAAATGCCCTTTTCCATGGCGTTCTCCTCAACCCTGTCAATTGAAGCATCGCCTATACCCCTGGGCGGGACATTAATTATCCTCTTGAAGCTTATTATGTCATGAGGATTTGAGACTATGCGCAGATAGGCTAGCAGGTCCTTTATCTCCATCCTGCCGTAGAAAGATATGCCGCCTACAAGCTTGTAGGGCAGGCCCGCGCGCCTGAAGCGGTCCTCTATCACGCGCGACTGGGCGTTTGTCCTGTAAAACACCGCCATCTGCCTTAGGCTCACGTCAGACACGCGCATAAGCCTGTCCACCTCGTGCAAGACAGCCTCTGACTCCGCTATCTCGTCGTCGGTGTAATAAAACACTATTTTGCCGCCCTCATTGTTCTCTGTCCAGAGTTCCTTGTCCTTCCTTCCCTTGTTGTTCCTTATGACGCTGTGAGCCGCCCTGAGTATGTTTTTTGTGGAGCGGTAATTCTGCTCCAACCTGATGACTTTGGCGTCCTTGTAATCGTCCTCAAATTCAAGTATGTTGGTTATGTCAGCCCCTCGAAATCTGTATATGCTCTGGTCATCGTCGCCTACCACGCATATGTTCCTGTATTTTTCAGCCAGCATTGAAACGAGCGTGTACTGGGAGTTGTTTATATCCTGGTACTCGTCAATGAGTATGTACCTGAACTTTTCCCTGTATGCGTCAAGGATGTCCCTGCGGGCGTCGAAGAGTTCTATGGGCTTTTTTATAAGGTCGTCAAAGTCCATTGCGTTGTTACGCTTCATTTTTTCCTCGTATATGCCGTAGACCCTTGAGACTATCTTGTTGTTATAGTCAGAGGCTATTTCCTCAAACTGCGCGGGCGAGAGAAGCTGGTTTTTTATGTCCGAGATGTACCGGATAATCTGGTTCGGCTTCATATCCTTATCCGAAACCTTTGCCTGATGCATGCATTCCTTCACGAGCCTTTCCCTGTCATCCTCATCGTAAATGGAAAAGGCCTTTGTATAGCCCAACACGTCGGCGTGCTGGCGTAAAAGCCTGCAGCCGAGCGAGTGGAACGTGCTCATCCATATCTCCTCGGCTTTTTTTCCTATGACCGAGCGTATGCGCTCCTTCATCTCTCCAGCGGCCTTATTTGTAAAAGTGACAGCGAGAATATGTCCGGGTTCTACTCCATAGGCTGATATAAGGTTAGCTATCCTGTAGGTTATGACACGTGTCTTGCCAGATCCCGCGCCAGCGAGTATCAGTAGCGGGCCGTCCTTGTGGCACACTGCCTCGTATTGTTCCTTATTTAAAAGCTGCTTTAAGTCCAAAATTTTCTCCGGTGATTTTTTTAAGCCTGAAAGATTATAAGCGTAAAAGATTTTTTGTCAACAGCAGAAGCTGTAATATTCTCTAGTTCGCGAGCTTTACGGTCTTTTGCAGCTCACCTAAGTCATTAGTATTCAGCGAGCGCTTTCCCGAGTCGCGCTTTCTTGACATGCGCGACAAAAATGTTCCCGGTCCGACCTCAACGAAGGTATTTACGGCGTTTTTCAGCATTGTCTCTATGCAGAGATCCACCCGCGAAGGCATGAAAATGTAGTCGGTAAAACGCTCCTTTATTTCCTGCACGTTCTCGTAAAAATTGCCCGTGGTCTGGCATATGAGCCTGTGAAGCGGCTTGTCCATCGGAATCTTTACAAACTCCTCCTTTAGCCTTGCCGCTATCTGCTCAAGCTCAGGCAGGCACGCGAATTCCTCGTGCGGCAGGTCTATGACAGCTCCGCCGATTTTTTTGAACACGTCAATTACCGCGGGCTTTGACTTTGAATCGCAAGCCACCACATGGCTGTCCTTCCCGTTATAGGAAACAACTGAAACCCTTATCCTTCCCTTTAACCCCTCGCAGATATGAAGCACCTGCTCGGACCTGACGGAATTAACGAGTATTTGGGAAAAAAATCCCTTGCCTACTTCCTCCATTATCATACGCCTTTTTTTGAACAGGAAGTCAATCGCGTCCTCAAACGATATTGCCTGGCAGCAGGCCAGGGCCATAATTTCGCCTGACTTGTACCCAAATACCTGTTCGGGATTCACCCTGTAATCCTTTAAAAGTTCATATATGCCCCTCTGGTAAACCGCGTTTATGATAAGGCCGTTTTCCTCGGCCATAAGCTCTTCGGGCGGGCCTATGAAAGAAAGCTTGTTAATCTTAAAGTCCGGGTATTTTTTCTCAACCTTGTCGTAGTACTGCCTGACCGACCAAGTGGAGTCATATGCCTTTTTGCCGAGATTAAGGTACTGGTATCCTGCGGCTGTGAACATGTAACCGATAACGGCCATAATTACCCCTTGTAAATATTAAATTTAAGACTGAAAACTTAAAGTTACGTTTTTTCAGGATAAAAACATAAAAATACCGGCTATCATTTTAAACTTTCAGTTTTCAATTTACCTATCACCATCACGCCGAAATCGCCGAAAGGAAGCCTTGTTTTTTCAAGCAGGTCATCCACAAAAGGCACAAAATGAGCGATCTGTATGGGTAAAAACAGAGTATACGCAGTATTTAACCTGTAATTTTCGCCTTTAAGCGCCCTGCTTACTATCCCTGTCAGTTCCGAACCTGACAGCGGGTATGCGTCGCTGTAAACTTCCTTCCTCGCTTTTACCTTAAAAAGCCTTGTAAGTGAATACCTGTTCAGAAAGCCAATACAAACCTGCCTTGAGGCCACACGCCAGGCTTCCTTAAGGGTTTTTTCCCTGTCATCAGCGAAGGCAAAAGTGTTCATAAATATAACGTTGTCAAAACTCCCGTCACCAAGTGGCAGGGCCGAATAAGGCGCCCTGATTATCTGATCCTTTCGTATGCCTGATTTCTGCCTTGCTTTTTTTACAAGTTCCTCAACAGGCTCAACACCGGCCGCATCCAGCCCAAGGTCGCATAAATATTCCATCATCCTGCCGGTTCCGCATCCGATTTCCAGCACACGCTCGCCGCGCTTGAAACGCGCCGTGTTTATGAGCAGCTCCTTTTGTTTCTCATCCGTGTACATTCCCTCGCCTGTCAGGAACCATCTCTCGTAGTTCCGTGTTGTTTCCCTGTCAGTCGCCATATTATTCCGGCCTTTCCTTAAAACTGACTTCATAAAGTTTCTTGTATTCCGGCCCGCAAGACGAAATCGAACTGCTGTAAAGAACGCATGAGCGCGCCTCTGAGAAAACCTCAAATTTCAGCGAATTTGCAATAGCCGATATGTCAGCAGGTTGTTTTGACCTTGCCAGCGTTATATGGGGCACGAAAACCCTCTTTTCCCTCCTGTACTTTATTTTCTTAAGACCGCTTTCAAGGAGCGAATGCAACTTTTTGACGGGCCCTGAGCCATCCTCTATGTTGGCCCAGGCCACAAGCGCGCTTTTTGCGGACGGGAACCCGGAAACACGCTTTGAGGAAATTTTGAACCTGTAAAAACCGTCGCAGGCGTTTTCCATGGCGGCCTTTATGGCGAAAAGTGCCTGTTCGTCCTGTTCTCCCATAAAATGCAGAGTTATGTGCAGGTTCTCTTTTTTTACGGTCCTAAAACCCTCAAGTTTGTCATAAAGCGCGGTCAGTTTTTCCTGTGCCCTGTTTTCAAGAGGTATTCCTATAAAAAGCCTCATGCTTTTTCTATTCCCCTCTTGCCCATGATATTGTGTCAGCCATGCCTTCCTCAAAGCTTATTTTTGGCTTCCATCCAAGCAGTCTTGCAGCTTTGCTTATATCAGCCTGCATGTGACGCTGGTCGCCGGGCCTCGCATCCCTGTAAACAACCCTGTGATTTTTCCTGCTCTTGCCGAAACTTTTAAGTATAACGTCAACCAGCCTGTTTACCGATATCCTCATTCCCGAGCCAAGGTTAAAAACCTCGCCAAAGGACTTTTTATTGTCTATAGCGCCTATCCACGCGTCTGCCACATCCTTTATATGCACGTAATCCCTCGACTGCTCGCCGTCACCGAATATTGTGACAGTTTCCCCGCGCAGCACATTTCCTATGAAAATGGAGACCACTCCCTGGTATGGGTTTGTCAGTGACTGCCTCCTGCCGTAGACATTGAACATGCGGAAAGCCGTTGTGTTCATCTTTACGGGCATGTCGGTCCTTAATCCCGTGGCCAGCGCGTAGCGCTCGCCCGCGTATTTGGTTATGCCGTAATAGGCTATGGGCCTTGTACCCATAGTCTCCTTTACGGGGAGCCCGTCAGGAACTCCGTAGGAAGTCATTGACGAGGCGTACAGAAGCCTGTTTACACGGTGCCTGACCGCCGCGTTTATCACGTTAACTGTACCCAGGACATTTGTCATAAGGTCTTTCGCCGGGTCATCAAATGACTTGATGGTTGAAGCGCATCCCGCTATGTGGAATATGACGTCAATTTTTTTTCTGAAGGCCTTTTCAATGTCAGCCTGTTTTTTTACGTCACCCCTTATAAATTCAGCGGAAGGGTTCAAGTTCTTTTTCTCGCCTGTTGAAAGATTGTCTATAACCGTAACTTTATAGCCCCGTTTTATCAGTTCATCTGTCATATTTGAGCCTATAAAGCCCGCCCCGCCTGTTACAAGAACCCTTTTTGCCATAAAAACCTCCGTATTAAATTGATATTTCATATTTGATGGTTAAAGGTGTCCTGACCCTGGCTATCAAATATAAAATATAAACTATTTTTTTATTCCTAATCTTAATTTCCACACCAGGAATACCGCTTCCCATACTATGTTTTCAGAGAGCTTTGATGTGCCAGAGTGCCTGTCCACAAATATTATTGGAATTTCCTTTATCTTAAAACCTTTTTTCCATGCTTTATAATGCATTTCTATCTGAAAAGCGTAGCCGTCGGAGTGAACGGAATCAAGGTCTATTGCCTCCAGCACTTTTCTCCTGTAGCACTTGAAACCGCTCGTACAGTCCGTCAGCGGCATGCCGGTTATTGTCCTCGCGTAAAAACTCGCGAACTTTGACAGTATCAGCCTTGAAATCGGCCAGTTTACGACAGACACTCCCTTCAAATACCTTGAGCCGATTACAAGGTCATTGTACCTTATTTCGCTTAAAAAATCCGGGAGGAACCCCGGGTCGTGGGAAAGGTCCGCGTCCATTTCAAACACAAGGTCATATTTGTTTTTTATCGCGTACTTAAAGCCTTCCACATACGCTGTGCCAAGCCCAAGCTTTGCCTTTCTCTGTATAAGCTTAAGCCATCCCGCCCTTTTGGACATCCTTTTTACCTCGGTGCCCGTGCCGTCGGGGGACGAATCATCAACTATAAGGATATGGCAGCCGGGGCAGTTTTGCCTTATCGCGGGCAGAAGCTTAACTAGATTTTCCCTCTCATTGTATGTGGGTATCACTATGAGCGTTTTCAACCCTGTTTTTTCCTCCGTAAAATTATGAAGGCAAAAAGCGCGGCTGCCGAGATTAAAGAAACCGCCATGCATGCATATATGTATGAACCGTCGTATGATACCTCGATATCGTGCCTGCCCGGCGTAAGCCTTATTCCCTGCAGGCAGTAGTTTACATTATAGATTTTTTCGCGCTTTTTATCAACATAAGCCTTCCAGTTTTCATGGCCCATATTTGATACAACAAGCACGCCCGCCTCCGTATTGACGACGCTTATCCTAAGCCGTGAGGCTGAATAATATGTTATGTCCGCGTCAAAAGACGCGGCTTTCCCACGAATCTCCGGCATTTCGCCTTTTTTTACAAGCGCGAAGGAAGTGTCAAAGTCATCCCGTGACATAAGCGCCAGCATCTCGTCGTCCGATCCGCATGTCATTACATTCGGGCAAAAATACGCCCTTGCCCTCGCCTTTTCGTCCGCATAAACTTTTATATTCCCGTCAAAAACCTTTTTAAGGCCCAGGCCGGCGTGTGCGGACGTCTCCTCCGTGTCAATGTAATATTTTACGTTAAAAACCCTCATAAGCGGTGAGGTTGCTTTCAGTTCTCCTTCAAGAATTTTGTATATTTTACCCGGCATTATGCCGTGGAAGCCCAGAAAGGACTCAATCCCGTAATACATGTTCCTGTTCAGGTGCCAGCGCATGCCAAGGTCCGCCATCCTGTATATTCCCGCTGACTTGATGTAGTCAGCTGCAGGGCTTTTTGGCGCGATATCGTCCGCCTTCGCGTATGAGATAAACTTTTTCTCAACCCTGTACATGTCAACGGCATTTATAAGGCACAGGACTAAAAGCACAGCCGCGGCGTTTTTTATCCTTTTGGACGAGGCGATAAAGACTGTAACCGCAAATACTGCGCATATAAGAGATGCTACCATAAAATCACCGTTTATAAGCGCGGCTGATGATTCCAGCTCGCCTGATGTCATGTGATACCCTGTTGCCTTGCCCCTGAAAGCTGAAAATAAAAAACCAACAATATGCGCTGACGTGCCGCCAAGAAGTCTGGCTGTAAAAAGCGCGGCGGCAAAACCCGCGGCCGCAAGGGCCCATGTTTTCATTAGTCTTCTGCCCGCTTCTGAAACGCGGCAGTCAAGCATGTTCTGCGCCCCTAGCGCTGCCAAAAAGGACAGAGGTATTCCAAGCATGGCCACGGCGCTTGAGGGGTTCTTTAATTTGTTAAAAACAGGTATGTAATAAAGTATTTTATACAAGGGGGTAAATCCGCCGAAGCCAAGTATCAGTATAAACACCGCAAGCACGCTGAAAAACAAAGCCTGCCTCTTTTGAGCGCCCAAAAAAGCCGGGGGAACCAGCAAAACCGGCAAAAGCCCGCAGTAAAAAGAAAGCGCGCGGCCCTGCGCCGGGCCCCAGTAGGCGGCGTCCTTTAAGCCGAAAAATGAGGGAAACAGGAGCGTTATTGTCTCAATCGGATGAAATGAAAAGGAAGTAAAGTCCGCGTATGAAAATGAGGCCCTTGATGAGAAGGGCAGGTATGAAAGCGCGGGTAAGAACTGCGCGGCTGAAAATACCGCGGCCGAAATGGCCGCTAAAAAGAGCATGCCGAAGGCTTTTACGGCTTCTTTCGCTGACGGCTTTTTTTCATGAACAAGGAACGCGGCCAAAGCGGCGCCACATATAAATGTATAGGCCGCGACCTGCATGCCGAGCGCGAGTATCTGCAGGCCGACAATGAAACCCGCGCATAAATAATCCGTTATTTTTCCTGAATAAACAGCGCGCGAAATAAATAACATAAAAAACGGCGCAAGCGCCAGCGCTTTTATATCCAGCCAGTGCCCATTATATACATAGGTGATAAGCGGGCCAGATAGCATAAAACAGAACGCCCCCAAATATGACGCTTTTTCATCTATCCCTCTGTTTTTAAGTAAAAGGAACATTCCCAGGAACGCCAGGGCGCAATGAAAAAAGATATCAAGCGTGAAAAACAGGCCTGGCTGCAGCCCGGAAATAATTGCGATAAGGTTGGTTGGATAAAATAAAATAAGGTTTGAAGAATCTATCGCGGGCAGGCCCAGGAAAATGTAAGGCAGCCAAAGCGGAAGCTGGCCATACATGGCCCATGTTTTTTGTGCGTACAAATAGAACGGAAGGTGAAGGGAAAAAGTGTCAATGCCGAATAGGAATTTGCCCGGCCCAAAACCCGGAAGGAAAATCGCGCATAAAACCGCTGCGGGAAAAACCGCCATCAATGCTTTTTTTATCGGCCTTTTCAACATCCGCCCCCGTTATTGAGTCAAAACCCGTCTTGTTATAATTTGAA
>CAYNMZ010000001.1:94453-97675 GCA_964398505.1 uncultured Spirochaetia bacterium | reverse complement strand
CCTGTAATACCCACAATGTCAAAATCAGTTTCCACGACCTGTCCCTCAAGGTATATGTCAAATATCCTTCCCGGATTCGGGTTATACGCTTCTGAAAACCGCAATGTTACCCTATAAAGGCCTGCAGGCACGTCAAACAGGTATTTAAGATCATAATATGAATACCTTTGGCAGTTAAACAAACCCTGCTCGGCAGTGCCGGAAATTTCTGTTTCTGTCCTGTAGATAAAATCATTTGATGAAAAAATAAAAGAAGGATAGTAACTCTGGGCATATTGACATCCGTACGTATTACCGTAGCCGTATAACCTGTCCTGTTCCCAAAGGAAACTTTGTGAGTCAATATGGTTTCCGCCCCCGCAGTTTATCCCTATGGCATAACCGTTATACGCCCCGATATATGTAGCTGTGGGAGTGGGTGTAGCAGTATGAGTGGGTATCGGCGTAAGCCCTGAGACGCTCACAACCGGCTGCGTTGGAAGCGCTTCCTCATATTCACCAAATGCGCAGATCCTTGTGTTGAATTCATACTGCGCCTCGTATGCCGGAGCTGTAATGCCGCTGCCTGACTGTGACTTATCCCCGTAAATAAGAGTTATCTTGTCGCCCGCCTCAATATCAGACACAAAAATCTTTATTTCCGTTTCATTTATTGTTTTAGACACATATGTGCCATCCGTGGTCACGGATATATAACCGTCATCATACCCGGATAAACTTGGCACGCTCCATCCTTCGGGAATCCTGATGAGCAGGTACCCGTATCCCGGCGATACGGCCCATGAATCCTGGGCTGTAAATTCTATTGTAAATGTGTTGCCCACGGAGCCGGCTTCAACACCCGCAGGGCTTATTGATACGGTGCCGTGCCCGCAGTTTGCCGTAGCCGTTACAGTAGCTGTCGCAGTGACCGTATCCGTGCCTGTCGGAGTCACTGTAGGAGTCAGGGTTTCTGTGCCTGTTTCTGTTTCATGATATGTTGAGGTCTCTGTGGCTGACGGCGTCGCTGTAAAAGTATAAACAGGGACTCCGGCCGGTGTCCTGGTGGCTGTAAATGTCGGCTGCCTCCAGTAATGCAGTTTTCCCTCAGTGTCATAGACAAGCAGGCCGTTTATAAAAGCAGGCGCCGCGTTCACCTTTGCCCCTATTTCTATGGTGCGCACCGGCTGGCGCGTTCCCCTGTCATAGAAAATACAGTTTCCCGACTCATCTATCCTAAAAAACTGGTCGTTTCCGGAAAGCCCGCCGGCAAAACCCTCTTTGGGAACATCAGCCGGATTTGGCGTCACATTATACGCGGGCAGCAGGTTTTCCGAGCGCATCATATGCATCTCGCTTATTTCCGACTGCTCGCCGGCGTTGACAGCTGTGATACGCTGTGAATACGGGTCGAAATTTACAGGGCTTAGTATGCTTTTTCCGGTCTGCTTTGTAATGCCCCTTTTTTCAATATACTGATAAAAAATATTATACATGGTCACATTGCCTGCAAGGTCAGCGGCAAGGAAATCATAGTCGCTCATCATAACAGGCGCGGTTTGTACCGGGTTCCATATATTGTATCCGTCAATGTAGTTAAGATTCTCATCCAGCGCGTGTATTGTCCCGGAATATGTAACGTAGACCGTATTCTTTGTTACTGCGGGCGCTGAAACAATATAATCATGAAGGTGCGAGGAATATCCGCTGCACCAGCCGCAATCCGGCCCGGAGCAATGGTACATCTGCCCGTTATCATCGGCAAAATAAAGCCGGTCATAACCGGCATATGATTTATATATGGCGGATGTTGAAATCGGTCCGTTTGCCTTATATGAATTTATAACACCCATTGTTGAGGTGTTTATCGTATACATTTTTCCGTCTGTTGAGCCGATATACAGTATGCCATTGCGCAAAAGCCCTGTCGCCATTATCGGACCGCCTGTCTGCACGTACGCGGGCAGTACATAACCGTCCGCGAGGGATATTTTTATTATTTTCCCCTCCTGTGTGCCCACGTACGCGTATGCCCCGTCTGATACGGGCTGGCTCGCGTTCAGCCCCGGCCCGGATACAGTGACGCTGTACGCGTGCGACAGCGAAGCGGCGTTGATGTTCTGATACATATACCCCGCCCTGCTCCCATCCCCGCGGTAACCCGTGAACGCAACCAAAGGCGCGGCAAACAGCAGCATCAAAACGCACGCTCTTAAGGACTGTTCTGCAAAATCCCTCATACCCCACACTCCGTGTTATGGTGTTGAAACTACCAAATTCTATGGCGACAGACGCATATCAATTTACTTTTTCTTACCGCTTTTTGATTCGCGTTCCCATTCTTCAAATTTATCCTTATGCTTCGTTTTAAACCAAATCCCAAGCGCCGGTATAGGCAAGCAAATTATTCCAAGCCATCTAAGCGCAGCCAATAAAAACCTGCTTTTTCTGTGCCTGATCTTATTTTCATAACTGAGCCACTTTGAACTGTTAAAGCTGAAATATACTCCCACGCTCATAAACACAATGTACAGAAACAGCAGTATTACAACTGAAACATTTATCGCATTCATAATTTGCCCTCTACCTGACTTCTTATTCTTTCATTAATTCTGCAATTTTTTAATTCAACATTACAGGTGTATATGTCTATGCCCCAGCTTATTGTTGTCATAACTGCCCCAACCGCAGAATTCACAATCCACCCTTTGCTTGACATGCATAAAACAAACCCGGACGTCACACAAGGTCCATACGCAAGTGTTGAAATAGCACAATAAGTAGCTGCTATGCCTCCACAAACCGCAGCATCTCTTGCCATACCTATACCAGCCTGAACTAAATCACTACCTACTCCAAGTGCTGCTTTAATAGTACATTCAGAATACTTTTCATCACATGTTTTCCCCTTTGATTTCAATCCATCTACATCAATCCTATTCACCCCATTATTCCCCGCATACCCGTACAGATTCACTCCCCCCATCACCCCTATCGGATCCCTTGAGAGCCACTTGCCCGTCTCCGGGTCATACCAGCGGTGCTGGAACTGCACAAACCCGGAGGTCCCGGGTCCACCCGTGTTCTCTTCATTCAAAAAATACATCTCACCCTCTGTCCGAGACAGGGACAAGCCCAGTCTCTACAGGATTTATGGTTTTTCCCGTGAACGCGGCCAGCGGCGCGCTAAACAGCAGCATCAAAACGCACGCTCTTAAGGACTGTTCTGCAAAATCCCTCATA
>CAYNMZ010000001.1:69288-94353 GCA_964398505.1 uncultured Spirochaetia bacterium | reverse complement strand
TTGCCCGTCTCCGGGTCATACCAGCGGTGCTGGAACTGCACAAACCCGGAGGTCCAATCTTTCTGCCCGCCGTACCGGCCGACGAAGGTGAAAATATTGAACTCATCTTCTTTGGTATTTGTAATGTTCCCGAACGGGTCATAGTGGTAGTATTTCAGCGGCATGCCTGTTGATGACGTTATTGCCGTAACCGAGCCGAGGTCGTCGAACAGATAATACATCTTCTGGACGCTTTTTAAAGTCCCGTACTGGTCATATAGATGCCTTGCCATGCCCAGCACGCCTTCATTGTCATGGGTGTAGATTTTTTGCGTCCTTCCCAGATGGTCCTTTTCGCATATCAGCTTATCATTGTTGTAATAGTAATATACAGCTTTACGGCCTTCATAATAACCTCCGTATTCCTTGTATATTTTTCTGTCAGAATTATTATATAAAAACTTATCAGAACCTCCTGCATAAGACGTAATAAGCCGGTTTTTATAATCCCAGTAGAAACTCGCGAGGCCCTTTTTAAACAAATTTCCACGGTTATCGTACTCCAGAACGCGGGTGGTGCCGGCAACTATGCTCGTTGTCTTGTTGTTGTTTGAAAGCCCGTACGTCGTTGAAACACCCGCGTTCAGCATTGTCTCTCTGTTGCCCCTGTAATCATAACCATAAGAAATATTTGCAGCTGCAGCGTTTTGATAGCCGGTCAGCTGGTATAGCGCGTCGTATTCGTAATTTATAAGCCCGGTATTCACGGCCTTTTGCCTTATGTTTCCCACAGCGTCCCTGAGCATTATTTCATTCTTTGTGATCAGTTCTTTTTCACCGCTTTTTTTCAAAAGATACCCGTTTGCCTTTGTAAGACGGTACGCCTGGCCGTAGCTGTACTCCATCATGTTCCTGTTCGGATAGGTTATGGACGTCTTGTTCCCTGCCTGGTCATACGCAACCTGGTAAACACCGCTTCCCCCGCCGATAAGGTCATATACCCTGTCCTGCCTGAAATTCACACTGTCATAGCTGTATTCTGTAATATAACTGCCGTCAAGCTTCACTTTTTTCAGGTTCCCCACGCTGTCATACTCGTTCTGTATCACTGTCTGCGGCAGATTGTACGGGCTGTAAACCGTTGTCTCCAGCCAGCCCTCGGCAGTATATCCGTAGGTTATTGTTCCGTACCCTTCTATGAACTCGGACGCTATGCGCTGGTTGCCCGCGCAGCATGACGGGCACGAATCCGAGTATGTCAGCCTCTCCATCACGCTTGCGCCCGCATCGGTCCTGGTTATCCTGCTGTAATTGTCATATACATAGCTTGTCACTATTGATCCTTCTGTCTTTGTCCGTATATTTCCGGAGCCGTCATAAGTATAGGTGACCGGCTGTTCATTGTCATAAGTCACGCTTGTCATCCTGTTTGCCGCGTCGTAAACGTATATATAGCTGTAGCTTGTACCGCCTTTTTTATGCGTCAACTTTACCATATTGCCGTTCGCGTCATATTCGTACAAATCTTCGCTGCCGTCGCTTTCATATAAGGTACGCAGGATTTTCCCATGCCCGTTCATCACCGTTGTCACTCTTTTGTTTTCCGCGTCCGTCACTGTCTTTGTCTCAATGCCATTGCTGACAGAATACTCGTACTCTGTCTTCACTCCGTCAAAAACCGTCTTTTTCAGCCGGCCGTCCGGATAATATGAATAAAGCGTTGTTTTCAGGCCGTCGCTCACCCGCTCGATCTTTCCCGCGTTTTCAACACCCGCAGGTATATAGCCGTATGTCTGCGTAACAGTGCCCGATGACACAGACAACAGCCTTTCGTCCTGCGTATATGAATACGATGTGGCTTTGTTATTTGCGTCAATTTTTCTTGTTATCTTGCCCCGCCTGTCATAGGACTGCCGCTCGTCATTCCTTCCGGGCCTGTTTATTATGACCTCATACGCGCCGTTATAATGGTCTATATAGCCCCTGGTCTCCACGCCTCCTGACGATTCAACCATTGTGACACGGCCGTATCTGTCATAAGTCGTGGATTTCAAAAGCACCCCGTTTATCCTCTCGGTATATTTTATCGCGTTTTCATTTGAATAATCCCACCTGCAGTCCTTTACAACAATATCGCCTTCATTTATTTTTTTCCTTTCCTCATGGTGCGACGTCGTATAATGGACATAATCGGTCACCACAAGCCCGTTGCCTTCCCTCTTTTGTATTATGTTCCCGGCATTATCCCTGTCAAAATACGTGTAATTTCCCCGCGGGTCCTTCACGGAAGAAACAAATCCGTTTGAATCATATGTATATTCGGTGACAAGGTTGGCCTGGATTGCCCCGTAAACAAGAACATCCTTTTTTATTTCCCTGTAAAGCCTCTTGTCCGCATAGTACTCATACTCCGTGACAGAACCGTTCTCATTTGTGACGCTTGAAGGCCTGGTATATGACGTATTTACAGCGGCCTGGCCCGTTATGATCCCGCCTTTTTCTGTTTTTTGCAGGAAACCGTTGGCCGCATAATACATTTTTTCCTCGGTGCCATCGATATTTTTTACAATTGTCATGAAAGGCGGATTTGCCGCATTAAAAGTGGCAAGCACTTGCGCCCTTGTCATGGACTGCAGTTCGGAGACAGCGTATGCCCTGTAAGCGCCGTTGTCATACATGCGGTAGTAAAGCTCAATTGTGCCCTCCGGAGCCAGTGTTTTTATCACCCTGCCGTCAGCGTCATAATAATACCGCACCCATTCATTGCCTGTGCCCGACCTGTTTTCGTTCTTGTAGTTCAGCAGTTTTCTTTCATCATTTGTATATTCATAGTTGCAGCTTACCCTGTCACCGGTAACGACAGTAAGCCGGTTATTTACGTCGAAATAGTACTTGATCTCGATCTGTCCGTAAGATATAGCAGATATCTTTCCCGACGCATGATAAAAAATGTTTATATTGCGGCCCATGGAATCGATTATAGTTTCAAGCACGCTGCCTTCCCTGTAGAAAAGAGATATTTTATTCCCTTTTCTGTCAGATATTTCAACAAGCTTCGCGTACGTGAATTCCGCGTCAAACTCATACTTATAGGTTCGTTTTTCCGAATCCCTGGCTATGGTCATATAATTCCCGTTTTTTGTCACGGTATAATCGGAGACATTTTGCGGCTTGTATGAACCGTCCTGCTGCAGCATTAAGATTGACTGTGTCCCGTCAAAACCCGCAAAGAACAAATTGCCGTCCGGCCTTACATATATCCTGGAATTATAATTATAATCCCAGCCCTTGCCCAGCGGACCGTCATACCATAAAAGATCGCCGCAGTATTTCCTGTTAAGCTCAAAATCAAGGCCGTCCTTGCCCATGAAATATACGTCATTAATAGTGTCCGTCACATTGCCGGTAAACGGGTTTACGGGGTCCCCGACTGTCGGCGGTTCTGTTTCCTCGGGTATAGGCTCGTGTGTCGGCGGTTGTGTCGGTGTTTTTGAAGGCGG
Source organism: uncultured Spirochaetia bacterium (assembly GCA_964398505.1). Taxonomy (GTDB): domain Bacteria; phylum Oederibacteriota; class PGYV01; order PGYV01; family CAYNMZ01; genus CAYNMZ01. The sequence continues at coordinate 90,874 of CAYNMZ010000001.1, read as the reverse complement.
CGTGTGAGTAGCGGTCGGCGGAGGAGTCTCGGGCGTGTCTGTCGGCGTATATGAATCTTCGGGCGTCGGCGTCACTGTCGGAGTATTTGTCCTTGTAAGAGGCGTGTCCGTTGGCGGAATTGTGGGAGTGCCTGTCGCTGTTCCGGTCGGAGTGACTGAAGGGGTGTATGTTTTTGTGTTTGTCGGGGTTTTTGTGGGTGTTTTTGTCGGGGTCGGCGTCAGAGTGTCCGCAATTGGGTACCAAGCGCAGCCCTGGGATGATGATTTTGTTATGCCGCAATGAACGATTGATGCCCTTAATTCAAAACCGCCGGGCTGCATTCCCGGCAAAGGAAGCATAAAAGAAACAGAAGCGCCGTAACCTATATCTGTGCTTGTGCCGCCTTGTATCACAGTCCATGTTATAGAATCATTAAAGTTGTAAATTCCGCAAACTGCGCTTCCGGTCGCACTAAGTGTGTTATTCCCGTATATGGGGCAATCACTATTTATGACAACCGATACGGAAGGATCAAAATTCACATTAACCGAACCGACAAGGCTCCAACAGCAATATGAAGTATATCCGCCCAGCGGATGATAGTATGACCTGAATTTATATATCGGATAATATCCGGGGCATATATTTATATGGCCGGTATATGTTCCAGGATACGCGTCTCCTGCGCCTCCAACCTCGACTCCGGCAGGCAGGTCGTCTTCTGTCTTACCTGTAAAATATGCGTCTCCTGAGATGCAGAAAGAATCACCGCCTGCGCTGCCATACGCCTCGCAGTCTCCGGTTTTTTCAAAAGAATAATTGAACCCCGTACAATCCGGCGTCGCAGAATAGGGTAAAATTGGCGAATGGATAAAATAGAAACACAGGAACAATAAAATTGCCCCTGCTGTCTTTTTCACTGAACAACAACCCATGTTATTCATTCCCCGTTTTTATTTCATGCTTTGCGCATGTTTGGCACTCTATCAAGAGATACAAAAACGCAAATCAGCAGCTCATTTTCTTAGTTTTCCCGGTATTGTCCCCAATTATATGCGTCTTACACGACATACTTTTATCAAAAAAAGCCTTTTATGTCAAGAATTAATTATTTGCATTTTGCACAAATCCCCAAAATTGGTGAAAAACCCTGTTTTTTATGTTAATGTATTGCCAGGAATAAATAAACAACCCGGAGAAAAACGACTGATGGAACTGACCATTCTTATGCCCTGCCTGAACGAAGCTGAGACGCTTGCCATATGTATAAGGAAGGCCCGCGCTTTCCTGTCTTCATCCGGCATTTCCGGCGAGGTTTTAGTGGCTGACAACGGCTCAACCGACGGGTCGGTTGACATAGCGAAAAATGAAGGCAGCCGTCTTATACAAGCTGCGGAAAAAGGATACGGTAGCGCGCTTATTGCCGGAATAAAAGCCGCAAAAGGCAAGTATGTAATAATGGGCGACGCTGACGACAGCTATGATTTTTCATCTCTTATGCCTTTTATGGAAAAACTCCGCAGCGGCTATGACCTTGTCATGGGCAACAGGTTCAAGGGCGGCATAGAAAAAGGCGCCATGCCACCCCTTCACAGGTATCTTGGCAACCCTGTATTGTCGGGTATAGGCCGGCTCTTTTTCAGGACAAAAATCGGTGATTTTCACTGCGGTCTCAGGGGCTTTAACAGGGAGGCGATGCTGGCAGTCGGTCTTAACACCCTTGGAATGGAATTTGCCAGCGAAATGGTCGTGAGGTCGGTTTTGAACGGCCTGAAAATAACCGAGGTCCCGGTAAAGCTGAAAAAAGACGGCAGGTCCAGGCCGCCTCATTTAAGAAGCTGGAGCGACGGCTGGAGGCACTTAAAATTCCTGCTTACTTTCAGCCCTGACTGGATATTCCTTTATCCCGGCATCTTCCTTATTATAGCCGGGCTTGCCGGCACCATAGCGCTGTCTCTTACATCGATTAAAATTAATAACGTCTCCCTTGACGTGCACACCATGCTTTATTCTGTCATCATGGTCATACTCGGCGTTCAGATAGTGAGTTTCTCGCTGATTAGCCGCGCTTTCGCGGACAGGATGAAATTGTTTCCCGCAAAAACCAAGCTTATGAGTTTTTTATCATCTTTTTCCATGGAAAAGGGACTGATATCCGGGTCATTGCTTTTTATCGCGGGATTCGCGCTGTCTTCGGCAGGCGTTATTATCTGGGCGAACAGGAGTTTCGGCGACCTTGTGCCTTCAAATATGCTGAGGCTTCTTCTTCCCGCAGCCCTATCCCTTTGCATCGGGCTCCAGGTTATTTTCACCAGCCTTCTTCTTGCGGTCCTCTCCATCAGGACGGGCGAAAACGCCTGAATCCTGTTTCTTCCTGCTTTCTCTCAATACCATCACAGTAATTAAAACACAGACAAATATCCATAAAGCGGTCTTTACCGGTGTATTATTTTCAATATTTATAAGGGAAGGCATTATCACATTCAGGTTTATTCCTGTGAATTTGTCCAGCATAAAAATAAGCCAGTTTTCATGTCCCTGCCTGTCCCATCTGAACCATGGTATCGCAGAGACTATCAGGCTTGCAGAAAGGCTTAAAATCACGGCAACAGATGCAACTATTTTGGCTGCTCTGTCTTTTATCACGGCTAAAGCCACAGCAACTGCCGGGCAAAAGATAAATAATAAAGGCATGAGATATCTCGGTGAAGAGCTTCCCCATCCCCATTCAGCGTATGCCGATATCAGCAAATAATACGGAATTCCTATCGCTGCAAAATCCGGCGCCGCGCTTATTTTTCTATTTATCATTATTATAATTCCAGGTATAAAAAAAGCATAAAAAGGCGCATAGGTGAATAAACCCAGCTGCCTGTCAAAGAGATATGCAAATAAACCCCTTATCAAATAGCTCCCTGTCCTGATACCTCCTGTTTGATATGATGAATACGGAATCAAATCGCGGTAAAAATGCAGGTTAATACCGAAATACGCAGCAGCTGAGGCTGCCTGAATGGCCGCAAAAACAAGAACACCCGCAGGATTCTTTCTGTTGCTGATTACGAATAACAGGCACAGCATGGCATATACGGGCATCATCCTTAAGTGTATCCAGAAAAGAGCTGCCATTATAACTGAAAATAATAAAGCCTTTTGCGGCCTGAACTTATATATATAATAGGCGGCTGCGGGAAGAAGCCCGCACAAGATATCTGTCGCTGAAAGATTTATTGACCCAAGCAAAGGAAGCGAAAAACCGGCTAAAACAGCAGAAGCAAGCGATGCCGTATGCTCGCCGCTGACCCTTTGCGCAATTAAAAACAGCAGGGGCGGCAGAAACGCGCTGAAAACGCACATAAGAAGGATCACTCCCGGAACGCCCGCGGCGCGGTAAGCCGGTGAAATAATCAGGGACATAAGCAGCGGGTGTTTGGGATACATTTTTCCGTTTATATTCAGGTCCTTTCCCTGAGGCTTGAGCTCCCTTGAATAAAAGTTCCTGTAATCCCTGTTTTCAAAATTATTCTTCATGTCAAGGTCTCCGTCATAGACAAGGCTGTGGGCAGCCATCAGGTAAGCGGTTTCATCACCCGTAGGCTCATTCGCGGTTCCGAACCATACGGAAAGCGCGCAGTAAAAAATCAGGAAAAAGGAAAACAAGGCCGTTGAACCGTTTTTATCATCTTTGCGCCTGATTGCTCCGCTTTTCCATATCCTGAATATTACGGCAACCGAGGTTATAAAAACAAAAACAGCAAAAGAGGATCCCTGCAATATTTCCAGCTTTCTCAGCATGAAATTGTGCGGGTCAGGGAGCGTCATACCCGTAAATACGCTCACGCCAAAGAGCGCGGCAAAAACCGTCAAAAACGGCGAGAGCCCGGCGAAACTTTTCATGATTTTTATTCCAAGAATCCTGCTTTCCAGCAATGACATCAATAACAGGAAACCGTAACCTGCAAACGGCAAATAGGCCGGAATCGCCCCTTTAATTTCCGGGCTCAAAACTCCTGCCCTGCCGCTAAAAAATACCCAGGACGCGATAAAACAGGCGTGTCCGAATATTGCAGCCGCTATTTTCATCTCAATCCCCCAAAAGAGCGTAAAGTTCCCGGGACAGCGCCTCAGCAAGCCTGTACTTGCCCCTGTAATTTATATGCTCATTCACGTACATTGTATCCTTCCAGGCGAACATTTCACTTTTCAGCAATTTTGAATAATCAAGAAAAATGCCTTCTACCCCGGCGCATTGCTCTCTTATATACAGCACATTGCCCCTTATGTTATCATCGAACCCGCGGCCGTAAAACGCAGAACATGTTTCATGATCAAGCGGCTGTATATATATAACCGCCTTTATACCGCTGCCTTTTAAAAGCAGTAATATTTTTTTAAGGGCCTGAATTCTTGTGTTTTGGGGCCCTGCCTTGTGCATATACCGGCTTATTATTTTTTTTCTGAAATTTTCATCCGAATATACGCTGAACTTTTTGCCTTCGTAATCAGCCTGTATTCCCTCCTGCTTTTCACCGGCGTAAACAGGTTTTTCAAGGTATTTTCCGGCAGAAGCAGGCTTTTTTCTAAGTGAAGCAGCAATACGATAGGCCGCTGTATTAATAATACCACGGCCTTTTAAAGCTTCCTGTTCAAGAGGAAATTTATATCCCGGCCTGTCCCATTCCGCGGAAAGGGAATAAAGGCTTACAGGTATTATAACCGCCCGCGGCTTTTTTTGTGATTTAACTGCGGCGCGTATGTATGATTCATAAATTTCAAGGTTGTATCCCGGATGTTCCACTGTCTCTATGGTATAATTCTTTGCCTTTGCTTTCATGATATCTATTATCGCGTCACTACTTTCGTCACCGGGATTATAAAAACGCATTACACTGTCGCTAAAATACAGGCAGTCAATCCCTCTGTCAATATAGGACCAGAAAAGCGATACTTTTTCCGGCATTGCCGCGTAACCTATGATAATCTGGAACAGCAAAACAAGCCAGAAAAACACAGCCATTTTTAAAGCGAATTTTTTCATGTTTCTCCTTAAAATTGAAAGTAAATAAACGGCTCTTCCTGTCCCATGCTCAGATTCAGTATTGAAAGCGCCAGCACAAGATAAATACCCCACCGCACTATCATATGCTGTTTGTTAAGCATTTCAAGGCTTTCTCCTCTTCTCAGCAGAAAATGCACTGTTTCCATGAATATAACCGACGCTGCCGCTATTACAAACTCAATGCGGCTGAGGCCGAGTGTTTCAATATAATCCCGTATCCTGTAATAATTCGCGATGAACTCCTGCTTTGATGATGACCCCAGAATTTTTAAGAAAATCAATGTATCGCTCCCGCCAAACATGCTGCCGATTATATAAAACGCGTCCTGAACGTTTGAAGCCCTGAAAAAAACCCATGCCAGGCATGTAAGTATGAAAGTAACTGCAACCCTGTACAGCCTGTAAATGCCGGGATTTCTGTCAGAAAAAACAGCTTTTTCAGCTGCTTCCCTTGGCGCCTTTGTAATTATTGAAAATATGAGGTAGAAACCGTTCAAAGCTCCCCATATTATATAGGTCCAGTTGGCTCCATGCCACAAGCCGCTTACAAGGAAGGTAAAAAACAGATTAAAATACCAGCGCCATTTCGGCACCCTGTTGCCTCCAAGAGAAACATAAAGATATTCCCTGAACCAGCCTGACAAGGAAATATGCCAGCGCTTCCAGAATTCGGATATGGATTTTGAGAAATACGGTGTTTTAAAATTATTCACCAGTGTAAAACCCAGTATTCTGGCGGAACCGACCGCGATATCCGAGTATCCCGAAAAATCACAATATATCTGGAAAGCAAAAAAGACAGTCGCGATCATCAGGCCAATTCCGCTGTAATCCTGCGGGCTGGCATATACGGTGTTCACAAGGACAGCCAGTCTGTCGGCGATTACAAGTTTTTTAAAGAATCCCCAAAGCATCATTTTCAGTCCTTCGGTCAGGTTCGAAACAGAAAATTTATGCTCTTCCCTGAACTGGTTCATCAGATGGCCCGCCCTCTCTATGGGCCCGGCGACCAGCTGCGGGAAGAAAACTATAAACAAGGAAAGCTGCATTATACTTTTTTCTGGAGGTATTTTTTTTCTGTAAACATCAATAATATACCCGGTAATCTGGAAAGTATAAAATGATATTCCTATGGGCAGAAGAAGCTTGAACTGCGGATAAGCATAGAATATATTGAACGCGTCCAGCAGTCCCTGAACGCTCTCGTTGAAAAAATTCATGTATTTAAATACAAACAGTATTCCCAGGTTGAAAAACAGGCAGACAGCAAGAAGAATTTTTTTTCTTTTTTGGGATGTTTCTTTTTCAATGCTCAGGGCCGCAAAGTAATTCACTATGGTTTCAACGGCTATTATCAGGGCATATTCAGCCTTCCATACCATATAAAAATAAAAACTTGCACCAAGAAGAAGGTAATTTCTGTGAGCGGGTTTCAACAGGTAATAAATTATGAAAACCGCAGGAAAAAAAACCAGAAAATGCAGGGAATTAAAAAGCATATTTTCTCCGTACTATGCGCATAATTTCATTACTTCCTCTCCAGATAATACATATCCGCGCCGGGAACGGAGGTCTTTTCCTTCACGTTAAAAAACTCCTTTATCCACCATATCTTCCCGGTCTCAGGCGGCGGCTCATAGGCATAGGGGGCGTATGTAAACCACATGGAAGACGCAGACTGCCTTTTTGACGCCTCCTCAGTGTCAATGACAAGGAAAACCCTCTTGTATGACCCGATTGTTTCCTTAAGCTCCGTAAAACCCAGGCTGTTCACGTATGAAGCGGGCCTTATGTTTATATTCAGGCTTTTCCTCAGCCACTCCCTCATGTTTTTCCTCATTTTGGCGGCAACAGCGCCTTTTGCGGGCAATTCCTCCTCTTTTGGCTCCTGCCTCAGCTTGTTTGAAAAACCCGCCTTTATCGCGTAGTCATTATAATAAGAAAACGCCCTGTATGAGACAGGGGATGTATGCACCACAAGGTCGCCTTCTTCGCCCAGGTCCACGGCTTTTACGTAAATTGAGCGGTAGTCAACCGGCCTTATTGAGCTGTCCCTGTAATACGAGACAAGCGCATAAGCTGTAACCGATATGACAAGCGCTGAAAACGCGAAAAGCCCAATGTCAGACATGTAAGACGCGCCCACAGAGAGTATCAGAAGTGTGAGCGCCGCGGCGTAGCCAAGGTTCACGGCGCTGCTTTCCTGCGGGACTTTCAGCGCTATTACAAACTGGAAAAAAATCCCGAGCCCTGCGGTTATTGCCATGGCGTCCAGCAGCCTTTTTTCAGCTGCCTTGTGCCTGCTTGCGGCCCCCAGCACCGTAAAAAACACGCACACAACAACCGCCGCGATAATTATCAAGGAAGGCGCTATATGCATGCCGAAAAAGAACGATTTTACCTGATAAAGCGGCGCGAGCAGCACTGAAACCGCGGTTAACTGCGGCTCAGCCGGCTTTATGGAAGCCACTGCGTAAGGCAGCCACGCGGAAAAAACCACGGCCTGGCTCAAAAGCCATGGGCCAGGCCGCAAATCCTTCCTGTGAGTCACAAGTACTATGAAGTTGAGCGCCAATATGAGAAATACGGCTGATGAATGCGTGTAAAGCGCGGCAATGGACCATATTGTGTACGGCCCGGCAATGAACGAATTGTATTTCAATGACATGAAAAAATAGTAAAGCACAAGCATTGAAAGGAGCAGGAACATGGATTCAGGCCCTGCCTGCCGCGACGCCTGTATGAAAAGCGGGTTGATGGCGTAAAGCACTGCCGCTAAGTACGCCACTTTTTCCGAGAACAGGCTCCTTGCTGTCCTGAAGAACACAAGAAAGCCCAGCGCGCCGAAAAGCGCCGGCAGGAACCTGGCGCTGAAATTGCCCGTTCCTGCCAGGGCCATGAAAAATCCCTGTATGACGTTGAAAAGCGGCGGATGCGCGCCGCGGTCCATGGCGCCGAAGAAAACCTGCAAAAACCCCGGCTCCAGAGATATGGCGCAATTGTCAATCTCCGCGGGCGAGAGCGCCGCGCTGCCAAGCCTGAAAAACCTCAGGAAAACCGCGACAGCAAGCAACAGTATGAAAAACAATTGCTTCTTATTTTTCATTTTTCCCAGACACAACCGCCTCATATACCCTGAGCGTTGACTTGGCGGTTTCCTTCCATGAGAATTTCGCTGCCTGTACGAAGCCCTTGGCTGTCAGGGCCTGCATTTTATTCTCGCTCTTTTCCATTTCCTCCATGCCGCGCACTATGTCCTCAACCGAAAACGGGTCCACAAAAAGCGCGGCGTCGCCCGCAACTTCCCTTAGCGACGTGTTGTCTGACGTTATGACAGGCAGGCCGCACGAGAAAGCCTCCAGCACCTGCAGCCCGAAGCCCTCCCATATTGACGGAAAAAGGAAGAAAAGCGCGCCGTTGTACAACAGTACCATGTCGTCATCAGGCACATAGCCTGTCAGGACCACGTATTTTTCCATGTTGTACCGCTTTATTATGTCAGGTATGTTTGTCGAGGCCAGCTCAGCCCCGCCTATTGACGTCAGCACAAGCTGGTACCTGTATTCCGTCATGTTGTTGAATATGTTGAAGGCCTCAAGCACGCGCTGCGTGTTTTTCCGGAGGTCAGCGGCCGCGCTCGCGAGTATGTAAGGTTTTGTCAGGGAGTATTTCTGCCTCGCCTTCTCAATAAGCTGGTTGTTCCTTATCACCCTGTATTTATCAGCCACCCCTTCCTTAATCACGGCTATTTTCTCGCCGGGGATGTTTATGTATTTCATTATGTCCTGCCTTGAGTAGTCAGAAACGGTTATGACCATGTCAGCGCTGCGCGCTGAAGCGGGGATAGCGGCCTTGTTGTAAATGTCGGTCAGCCTTTGCTTTATGCTCGGCTTTGTTATCGCCTTTGCTATGGGCCTTATGAACATCGTATCGTGTATGGTCACCACTTTTTTCCCTTTATACGCGGGCAGCAAATAAGGGACCGTATTGTCAGTGCCGTGAAGCAAGTCAACCCCGTCCTCTTCAGCGGCGCGCGGCAACAGGTTCTGCTCGTAAAGCAGGGCGTTTGTGGTGTCCAGCCTCCTGAAAATACAGTTTTTTTGCTCATAGTAGTCATTCAGCACAGAGTTCCTGTCAAGGTAAACGTGGTAGGTGTTTTCATGGTCAATTTCAAGGAGTGAAGCCACCAGGCTTGAAATGTAGCGTCCCACTCCGCGCCTGAATATTATCCTAGCGTCTATGCCGATGTTCAACCCAACCCTCCCGGAACAGCTCCTTTTCTTGCGGTAATGTAAAGGCTTCCGCCCCTTTTCGGCATCAAACGCGACAAAAGAGCGTCTGAAAAGTCAAGGATTCCAAAAACAATACCGGCCGGGAGCCTGCCTATTGCCTCTTCCATGAAACGCGGAAGCCTCAGGTAATTGTACGAAATGTCGGACTCAACCTTAAAACCGGCTTTTTCGAGCATGCCGGTTATGTCCCTGTGCGTGAAATTGTGCAGGTGGTCGGCGTGCTTTTTTTCAAGCTCAGCGGCCTTTTTCCTGAAAATAAGCTTGTAATAGGACTCCCTGTTTGTAAGCGTAATAATGATGAGGCCGCCTTCCCTTAAAGCCTCATAAGCGTTTTTAATGACCTTTTCCGGGTCATACGTGTGGTCCAGGACCTCCTTTATGAGGCAGACATCATAACCGGATTTTTCTTCAAAATCCTCGCCTGTGCCGCGCGTTATGACAAGTTCCTCGTCGTTTATCTCGTCCTTGAGCATCCCGCTTGAAGGCTCAATCCCCCTGTATTTTTTCACCATCTCGGAAACATGCCTGTAAAAATCGCCCCTGCCGCAGCCTATGTCCAGGAAATGCACGTACTCGTTCCTTTTCACGACTTCCTCGCCTGTCGTCTTCACTGCCATTAGGTTGAGCCGCTCCCACCTGCGCCTCATGAGCGCGTTAGCTTCCTTCAAAAGGAACTGCGTGTCATCCCAGTGTTCCTGGGTCTCTTTCCATTGCGTGAATTTTTCGTTGTTTTCCAATGTTATTAATTACTCTCCTTCGGACATTCTGTGCACCATTTTGAAAAGCCCTTCCGCGCCGGCTGAAACACAGTCCCCTGTTTCTGTAACCGGCTCGTCAGACATATTGATTCCGATGATCCTCGCGCCCTTAATCTTGAGTTCTTCCCGGACCTTTCTGAGCGTGTCTATATCACGGCCTCCGGACGACATCCGCGCCTTAAATTCGGCGATTATCGTTTCCCCTTTGATATCCAGAAGAAGATCGGCTTCAAGCCCTTTTTTAGTCCTGAAAAAGTGCGCGGCCTGTTCATTCCCACCGCAGGAAAGTATTTTAACTGTTTCAGAAACACAGAAATTCTCAAATACCTGCCCGTAAAAAGGCGAATCCTCAAGCTGTTCCTTCTTTTTTATTCCTAGCAGGCCGCAAAGAAGCCCGGTGTCATAGAAAAAAACTTTCGGCATTTTGCTGAACCGCCTGCCAAAATTATGATGAAAAGGCCTCAGTATGAAAACTATCCCTGTGGCTTCCAGCACCGAGACCCATCTTTTTACAGTTGTAGCCGGTGTCCTGGAAGCTCCGGACAAGGCGGTAATATTGAAAAGCTGGCCCGCGCGTGAAGCCATCATTTTCATAAAATCCCTGAAATCTCCCGTCCTCCCTATATTATATATATCCCTTATGTCCCTTTCAAGATATGTCCTGATATAATTGTCATGCCACAAGGAAGCATCAGCGTCTTTCGCAAGAAAAATTTCAGGATAGTAGCCGCAAAGCGCGGCTTTCTCAAATTTTTGGGCCGTTGACATGGCGGAAAAAGTATTCAGCTCAACAGCATGCAGCGGAAAAAGGTTCACTATCCCCACCCTTCCTGCCAGGGACTCAGACAGCCCTTTCATCAGCACAAACTGCTGGGACCCTGTAAGCACGAACCGCCCGGGTTTCCTGTCTTCATCCACGGACATTTTTATGTACGAAAGCAGGTTTGGCGCGTACTGTATCTCGTCAATTACGCAGGGGCCGCTCAGCCTGCTCATGAACATTTTCGGGTCGTTTATGGCCTCTTGCCTTTTATCAAGATCATCAAGAGAAATAAATTCATGGGTTGTTTTAAGAAGGTGTTTTAACATTGTTGTTTTTCCTGACTGCCTTGGTCCGCACAGCGCTGTAACAGGAAATTGCTTCAAATGCCTTAAAAACCTGTTTTCAATATGCCTATTTATATATAAGTTTTCCATATTTTAACTATAATATAAGGATTGTATTTTGTCAAGTTAAAATCCACCATGCCGTGGCGGATTTTAACAATTTTCTCCTCTATAAAATCACAATATTTTTTCTTTGCTTTCCTGCAATAATACCCATCGCAAAACTGCGGACTTGCTCTGCGCTAAAATCCATGCAGCAGGCCGCGCTCTTATCACATTCGGAAAGCCCGCAATTGGCGCAGGCAGCGCCTTTTACAAGTATAAATGATTTTTTTCCATACGCGCCCCATTCCCTGTAATCGGCGGTGCCTGAGAAAAGCGTGAGGGAATTTACCCCGTGGGCCGCGGCCATATGCACAGCCGCCGAATCATTTCCTATTACAAGGCTGCTTTGCCTGATAAGCCCGCTTGTTTGAATTATTGAAAGCCTGGCCGTTGTGTTGACTATATTTTTCCCGGTAATTGAAGCCGCGGCCCTGTCATTCGGGCCTCCTATTATATATACCGGGATCTTTTTCGCGAGCATTCCTGCCAGCTCACCGTATTTTTCAGGCGGCCAATCCTTGGCAGGACAGCCTGAAACCGGGTGTATTACAATATACCTTTTGTGGCGGGACAGCTTTAAAGGGACAGTGCCTGCCGCGGCCTGCGTTTCCTTGACGTAAGCTGCGCCAAGTTTTATCCTGAATTTCCTTTTCGGGAACATAAGGCTCAAAACCCTCATGTTTCTCCGAACCACATGAGTCTTTTCCAAAAGAGCCGGAATCTTATGGTTTATGCAAAATCCCATGCCGCCCGTGTCATAGCCGTACTTATCCCTGGCGCGGCAAAGCGATACCAAAAGGGATGTGAGCCTGTCCTGCCAGCGCAGTCCTATAACAATGTCATATTTGCCTTTGTTTATTTTAAGAAGCAGTTCAAGCGCCGAGAACCAGCGCGAAAGGAAGAACTCCTTTTTGTGCCTCAGCCACCTGGCGTCGTGAATGACAATCTCGTCAAAAACCCCCAGCCCGCCAAGTATCTCGCCGCCGGCAGGGCTTAAAAAACCCGTGATATGCGCCTGCCGGTAATTTTTGCGGAGCTCAAATAAAAAAGGAGACGCGAGAACTGCGTCTCCTATTCCGTCAGTCTTTATCACCGCGATTTTTAACATCTTACCCCGTATATTTTATATTTTATAATTATTGAAGGTTCATTTCATGAACCTTTCATCTAAAATATAATACACCGATAAAAACATAAGTCTTAATAGCCTTAATTATTCATTAATCATTATTAACTATTAATTTAATCCATAAACCCTTTCAGGTTTTTGGCCCTGGCCGGGTGACGCAGCTTGCGCAGGGCCTTTGCCTCTATCTGGCGTACGCGCTCGCGTGTCACCTTGAAAATCTTGCCCACTTCCTCCAGCGTATGCGGCACGCCGTCGCCTATGCCGAACCTTAGGCGCAAAACCTCGGCTTCCCTGTCCTTTAAAGTGTGCAGGACTTTTTCTATCTGCTCTTTTAACAGCACATTCACGGCAGCGGAAGCGGGTGATATCGCGTCCTTGTCCTCTATAAAATCGCCCAGGTGCGAGTCCTTTTCCTCTCCAATGGGAGTCTCAAGCGATATTGGGTGCTGGGAAATTTTCAGGACAGACCTGACCTTGTCCGCTGACATGCTCATCTTCTTGGCGATTTCCTCGGGCTTTGGTTCCCTTCCGAACTGCTGGACAAATATGCGCGCCACCTTGTTTAGCTTGTTTATGGTCTCTATCATGTGCACGGGTATCCTTATTGTCCTTGCCTGGTCAGCTATGGCGCGGGTTATGGCCTGGCGTATCCACCATGTGGCGTATGTGGAGAACTTGTAGCCGCGCCTGTACTCAAACCGCTCGACCGCCCTCATCAGCCCTATGTTTCCTTCCTGTATCAAGTCAAGGAAGGACAGCCCCTTGTTTATGTATTTTTTCGCTATTGAAACCACGAGGCGCAGGTTCGCCACGACAAGTTCCTTCCTTGTCTTCCTGGCCTCAAGCATGTTCCTTTTTATGGTATAGGCGAGGATCTTTAAGTCCTCTTTCCTCATTCCAACGAGGTTCTCTTCTTTCCTGATATTTCCGGCTATTTCCTCCATCTTCTCAAAATGCGCGGCAAAAGCCTGCGGTGACAGCCGCCGCTTTTTCAGGAGTTTTTTCAGCTCTGCCCTGCTCTTCTTAAGCTCTTTTACCTCCTCAAAACCGCAGCCGAGCCGCTTTTCAACCGCCAAAAGCTCCTTTTCGTCCTTGTTTATCCTGTTTACAAGCGTGATTATTGTCTTTGACATGAGATTTATCTGGTCATTGTTGAGCTTTAGCATGTGCAGGTGGTCGCGCTTTTTCCTTTTCAGCGAGTCCAGCGAGGCGCCCAGCCTTTCCCTGACCGCGGGCTTTAATTTTTTTGAGGACAGGCGCTCCTTGAGCCTTGCGATGTCCTTTTCCACCTTCTCCGCTGAACGTATGTACTTGTCAAAACGCTCCTTTAGGCGCTCCTCGACCGACGGCGGTATGTCGCCTTCCAGCTTTGTCTTGATCATGTCTATTACCCGCGCCCTGCCGTCTTTCAGGGATGCGTTTATTTTTTCTATCTCGTCAAACCCGATTTTTGTGTCAAATATCGCGTTCTTGACGTTTATCTCGGCGTTCTCTATCTTTTTCGCTATCCTTACCTCGTCCTCCCTTTTTTCAAGCAGGGGAACCTTGCCCATCTCATGAAGGTACATCTGGACCGGGTCGGAGGAAAAACCTTCAGCGTCCAGAAAGTCAAGCTCCTCGCTTTTCTCAGCCGGCGACTTGCCCGAGAGTATCTTGTCTATCTTGCCCTCTTCCCTTATCTCAATGTCCATCTCGTCCATGATATTGAGCATGTTGTCAATATCCTCTACGGAATTCAGGTCCCCGGGAAGGGAGTCGTTCAATTCCTCATATGTCAGGAACCCCTTTTCCTTGCCCTTTTTTATAAGTTCCTGTACTTCGGGCATGTCCTTTAAATTTTTACTCAAATTCTCCACCTCTTTGCTTCAAGATTTTCTGCGCCTGTTGTTTTTCCGCCACGAGTTTCATGACAAGCTCCATATCCCCTGCGGCTTCCGCCTTCCTGATTTTTTCCTGTATGCCTTCCGCCAGCATCCTTGCCCTTTCCCTTTCCAGCCGGCCGTAGCAATCATCAATAACCCTCATCACTGTGTCAGTATCCTTAAAAGACCCGAATGCCCCTGCCTCGGCAAGCAACTCTGCCGAAAGCCGGCTTAATTCAGTATCGTCTATAAAGTCCAGCTGAATCCTGCGTACTATGTCCTTATCGCCGGCTTTAAATCTCGTTTCTATCGCCTCTATTATCCTAGCGTACAGCTTGCCCGTAAAATCCTCAAACCTGGTACCGGTCGCCTCGCGCCTGCTTATCATGTGTCTCAGTGTCACCTGCTCGTCTTCCCTGCCTAAAGCGTAAAGTCCGCATGCTGCAATTGCCCTTTCAGCCGCAATTACTCCCTTTTCCCTTGAAAGCCCGCCTTTTTCCGGATTGACAGATGCGCTTTCCTGTACCGCAGATGTGCCGCTTTTAAGGTATCCGGCAGCTATCTCAGGCGGCACATCAAGTATTTCAGCAGACTTCCTTATGCCATCATTCCTTACTATCACATTGTCCGTTTTTTCAAGGAGACTAACCATTTCCTTTATTGCCTTCTCCCTGTAATAAGGATTTTTTATGTCGCCATTTGCCTTAAGATATTCTGCCTTATATTGAACCAAAGGCTCGCTTTTGTCAAAACGCTCTTTCAGGGCCTCTGCGCCGTTCTTTTTTATAAACTCGTCGGGGTCCTTTGCGCCGATGTATGATGCTATCCTTACCTCAAGCCCCTCACCAAAGGCGATTTCGCCGCCTCTCATGGCTCCGCTTACGCCTGCTTCATCCATGTCATACGCCATAACACATACAGATGAATACCTTTTTAACAGCTTGGCCTGTTCTTCTGTCATGGCCGTACCGAGCGTGGCCACGACATTTTTTATGCCGCCGGAATACAGTGTCACCGCGTCCATGTAACCCTCAACAACCACCATGTATCCTTCCCTGGCCTTTTTCGCGTTGTTCAGGTTGTAAAGGTGCCTGCCTTTTGTGTAAATAGGCGTTTCCGCGGAATTTATGTATTTCGGCACACCGTCGCCGAAAACCCTGGCTCCGAAAGCGACAGGCTCGCCGTAAATGTTGAGTATCGGGAACACGAGCCTGTCCCTGAAGGAATCCTGTATCCCGTAATCGCCCTTTTTGCACAGCCACGACTTCAGTATCAGGCCGTCGTCAAAGCCCCTTGCCTTCAGGTGCTGGTAAAGGGCCGCGCCTTCCGGCGCGTAACCGAGCTTAAATTCCGCGGACGCTTCCGCGCTTATGCCGCGCGAAGCCGCGTAATCAAGGGCTTTTTTGCTCTTTGAAAGCGACTGGGTGAAAAAGTTCATCGCTTCCCTGTTGATTTCAAGGATCCTGTCCCTCTCCTCGTAACCGGGTGAGGGCCTGAAATTCTCCAGTTCAATGCCGCTGCGCTTTGCCAGTATTTTGACGCTCTCTATGAAACTTATGTTCTCTATCTTCTGTATAAAGGTGAAGACGTTCCCGCCAGCATGGCAGCCGAAGCAGTGGAAAATCTGCTTTGCCGGGCTTATCATGAAAGAGGGCGTCTTTTCCTGGTGAAAGGGGCACAGCGCCCTGTAACTTCCGCCCGCCTTTTTTACCTGCAGGTATTCGGACAGTACTTCCACAATGTCGTTCGCGTCCTTTATCTGCTCTATCTTTTCCTGCGGTATCACTTTTTGCCGCCTTCCTTTATGGCATAAAGAACCGCGTCAAGCACGGCCTTTTCATCCCCGCTGCCGTGCTTTTTGGGGCCCGCTATTTTCAATCGCTTTTTTGACCTCGCGGCCTTTTTTTCAATGTGCCTTATCTCCATTTTTGCGGCCATATTGCCTTCCGCAACCCTTATGCCGCGGCTGTTTACTGCCCGCGCCTTTTTCGCCATCAGCATGCATGCCAGGCCAAGGTCGTCTGTGAGCACTATGTCGCCTTCCTCTGCCAGGTTGACTATCCTTGTGTCCGCAGCCTGCGGGCCCGCGTCAACCATCACGGTTTCCGCGTAAGAGCCTTCGTTTGACTCCGAATAATGGCTTGTGCTCATTACCTGCACTGCCTTTATGCCGAGCTTTTCGGCCAGCGCAACGCAGCCTTTCCTGTAAGGAAATGAGTCGGCGTCTATGATAAGCTTCATACGCGCCTTTACACCTACTTTTTCTTCGCTGTTCTCTTTACCCTGACAAAGCCCCCGGCCTCAATTACGTCAAGCGGCCCAAGCTTTTTTTCTATATAGTCAAGCACAAGGTTCATTCCCAGGTCGTCCGAGGAAATGTGCCCGGCTATCACCGCGTTCATGCCGGCAGCCTGTATGGCTTTCTTGTGCTCGTCCGAGAAATGCATGCCTACGACCGTATCCACGCCCGCAGACGCGAGCTTCGCGTATATTTCTTTTGAACCTTCCGTGCCGCCCGTCATGTCCACGAATATTTTTTTCACCCGCCTGCTTTTGTCCCCGCACAGTATTACGGGCCCTGCGCCGCGCTTGGTGAGTTCCTGGTATTCCTTTTCCTCCATCAGCATGTCCGTTATGTCGGCCATAGTGCCCGGCTTTTCTGCGTCAAACCTCTTCTGGAGGTAGGCGACAACGCTGTTGTCTGCCGGAGTATGGAAGTTCAGCACAGGAAGGTCAAGCAGTCTTGCCGCGTCAGCGGCCCTGAAATGGTTGGCCGGCAGTATCTTTTCCCCCACTTCCTTTTTCCTTTTTTCCGTCAGGTCCTCTGCCGCCGATATAGGCACGCCGAACGAAGAGAAAATGTCAGCCTGCATGTCCATCACTTCGTAAAACCTGGCATAAGCCAGGCCGACAGGGTGGTGCGTTATGACAGCGTCCAGCTTTTTTCCCTTTTCCCTGAGCCTCTCGGCAAGCAGGAACTCGGCTGTTTCCATGTCTATTCCTACCATGACCGACTTTATTTCCCGGCCGTTGTCATGGCATATCCTTGAATCGCTGTAAGGGTTGGAAAGCTTTTCTGTGTCAAAAAACTTTTTTCCCTTTTCGTCAAGCTTTTCGAAATTTTCCTTTTCAGCCTTCAGCAGTTCCCTGACGCGTTTTTCCCCGCGCGGGTCGTTTTTTATGCCGCACTCTATCGCAGCCTCGTATATGTCCCTTAATTTCATGGTTCACGCTCCGTGATTCTTTTTTTACCGGGCTTTTTGCTCAGGCAGACACGTGCCTGTTGCCCTTTATCCAGAACCGCCATTTCTTTTCCAGCCCGTGCCTTATGCCTATTCTCGGGCCGCGGCATACTGCAAATTTCTTTCTGCCGTTTCCGGCCAGATACAGCCCCCCGGATGTCAGATCCCTGTCATTGTCGCGCTTTTTTATGGCAAGGGCCTGCGTCAGCTTGGCAGGACCGCTGCAAAGGCAAAAAAGGTTGCTGTTGGCGCGCCTTTTTTTCATCGCTGAAATTCCCTCAAAGGGCTCAAGCGCCCTGATAAGGACAGCGCCCGGTTCGCCCTGCCTTCCGGTGACTATGTTGAAAAGGTAATGGTTTCCGTAACAGAAATAGACGTATGAGCGGCCGGCCGGGCCGAACATCGGCGCGTTCCTTTTTGTCATGCCCCTTGAGGCGTGGCTGCCGGGATCGTCCTTTCCGGTGTACGCTTCTGTCTCAACTATCATGCCGGAAGCCCTGATCCCGTTTTTTTCTGACACAAGGTATCTGCCCAGAAGCGCCTTTGCCATTTTCAGCGCGGGCTTTTTGTAAAAACCCCTGCCAAGCCTTCTCATGAAATCAGGTTGCCGGCTTTTCCAGAAGCTGCCTTGCAATGGCGTTTATCTTGGCGCCGTCAGCCCTTCCTTTGACCTTTGGCATGACTTTCCCCATTATCCGGCCCAGGTCTTTCTGGGTGACTGCCCCGGTTTCGGCCATGGCTTCCTTTATAATACGCTCAAGCTCTGCGTCCGAAAGCTGCTCAGGCAGGTACGCCTTTAAAATGGCAAGCTCCTGCTCTTCCTTTTTCGCAAGGTCTTCCCTGCCGCCCTTTTTAAAGCTTTCTATGGAATCAGCCTGCGCCTTTGTCATGGAAAAAACAGCTTCAACAACCTCTTCAGGGGTCAAAGCCGAGCCTTTCTTTATCTCAGCGTTCATGACAGCTGTCTTTATCCTTCTTAAGGTATTGGTCCTGATCTCGTCCCTGGCCTTCATTGAGGCCTTCAGGTCCTCATTCACCTTCTCAAGGATGCTCATTTGCTTATACGCTTGTTCTTTTTTCTTTTCTTGCTGGCTGCCCACATCTTCTGCTTGCGCCTTACCGACGGCGGTTCATAGAACTCCCTTTTCTTCATTTCCTGGAGTATGCCCGCGTCCTGGACCTTTTTCTTAAAGCGTTTCATCGCGTCGTCCAGGCTCTCGTTCTCCTTTATCTGTATCTCTGCCACAAAAATCACCTTCCTCGCTTTTATGATTTTTTTGCGCTTCCAAACAGCCGAAAAATGAAAATAAAAATACCGTATTTTAAGTCAATATATGCGCCGGATTGCTGGAGAGGGCCGCTTATAGCGGCTGTCGGGAAAAAAACACCGCGGCCCTTTTGGCCGCGATTTTTTCTTTCAATCTCCTTTTGTCCAAGCAGTTTGCAAGTATACACGCCAAATACCTCAAAGTCAAGTTTTTGACATGTTTTTTTTGTGATATTTTTAAGGGACTTTGGCCAAAAAGCTGTGTTTTTGATTTAAAAAACGTTATTTTTGCCTTAAAATAAAGGCATTATTACATCAATAGAAGAGACTTGGCCTGCTTGATAATATGCGGGTAGGACGAATATGTAGCCATGAGCCTCATGCGCACCGTATAGTTTTCACCCTGCTTTATAACAGTGCCCCTGTATTCCTCGGGTATGGGCCAGCAGATTGAGTTTTTCCCGGTTTCCATGCTGAGCTTTTCAACCACAGTCACGTTTTTCCCGGACTTGTCATCAGACGGAATTTCAATTTCTATAGTCACTATTCCTTTTTCAGTCAGGTAAAAGTCAAACTGCAGCTCATACTCGCCGGCCTTTTTTGCCTTGAAATCCCGCACGTCGCTTCCTATCCAGAAATACTGGGCAGACTCCCTGTCTGACACGAATATCTGTCCGTAATGCCTGTATATGGCTATGCCTGTCGGGCTCTCAAATTCGTATTCGCCTGTGCCGAACTTTCCCTGTGAGGCTATGTGCTTTAGGTCCGGGCTGAACTTGTGCACCTGCGAGTTTTTCCTGTCAACAACATAGACATTGCCGTAATAGTCAAGGTCAAGCGTTGTCAGCAGCACTTCCTTTTGCAGGACATTCTCGGCCCTTATGGCCGCGATAAGGTTTCCCCTCAGGTCAAATTTTTGTATCCTGCTGTTGTTGCCGTCAATGACAAAGACGCTTCCTGTCCTGTAGCCCGTGTATTTGGCCGCTGGGTCCGAAACCGCCAGCCCCTGCGGCCTGCTTATGCCCTTTGACTGGTCTATGGAAAACACGAATCCACCGGATTTTTCGAAGACCTGCACACGGTTGTTTCCTGTATCCGACACATACAGCCTGCCGTCTCCGTCAAGCTCAACGTATGAAGGCGTCTCAAACTCGCCCGGCCCGCTTCCCCGCCTGCCTATATTGCAGATGAACCTGACCTTTTTGCCGTCATTGTACCAGCGCGACACCCTGTGGTTCCCCGTATCGGCTATGTAAATGTCCCCGTACTCATTGCACGCTATTCCGACAGGCTTATAAAGTTCTCCTTCGCCCGTGCCTTCCTTTCCAAACACGGCGAGCGAATACATTGACGGGTTGTATATTACCTCTGAATTGCCGGAATTCACGCCGTAAACCGTGAGCTGCCAGTCGTCCTTTCCGGGGTTTATCTTCCCGTAGTCAGACACAAGCTTTGTGCAGGCTATGTCCTGCGGGTTGTTGAAATATGTCCTGTTGCCGAGGAAAACCTTCAGCCAGAACGGCGTGCCCTTGTGAATACCGAACGGCGTGTGCCAGAAGCTCGGGTACACCATGGTTGAAGGAGTGTCCGTTACAATCTCAGGTTCGCCTTCCTTCGGCTTCTGCTCTTCCCCGAAGGCAGTGCAGGCAGCCATGGCCGCTGCCAAGAAAACCAGCAATATTTTCTTCATCTCGTCCTACATCCTTATATTCAGGCAGGCATACGCCTGGCCGCTTTCCGAAATCCTGAACGCGGCGAAAGCACGGCTTTCGGGCAGCGCCTCAGCGGCCATTATGGCCTTTGCCGTGAATATCCCCAGCGCGGCGCCCGCAAGGACATCGGACGGCCAGTGCGCGTTCCTGTAAACCCTGGCCCAGCCGCAAAGCGCGGCCAGCGGGTACGTGAGCCAGCCTATGTCATACGTATCGCCTATGACAGTTGCCCACGCGAACGCCGTTGAGGCGTGGCCGGAAGGCATGGACATGTCAAAGGCGGAAAAAGGCATAAAGACATATGGCCCTTCGTCAGAAGGCCTTTTCCTTCCTGTTGAAAGCTTAACTGCCTGTGAAACAGCTCCGCTCACAAGCAATGACTCAATCACAAGCCTCGCCGCCCTTTTTTCCTTATCTCCTCCGAGAAACAGAAATGCGTCAGCCGCAAGGACATAAACGCCGTCACCGAGCATGTTGGCGGCTCCGAAAAAAACGTCGTTAAACGCGTTCTTCTGTTTCATGGCTTCGGATATTGCTAAGTCATTAAAAAAAACAGCGGCGGTCGCGAGCGTTAAGCCGCCGGCTATTATTCCTGTCTTTAGAGGTTCATGGCATGCGGCGGCACCGAGGGAAATGAAATCATCAAAAAATATCCTTTGCAGGAAGCTGCCCTCTTCCGCAAAAACGGGGCGCGAGAAGGCCGCGCAGGCGACTGCCGCAAGCATCAGCAGGCTATTAAGACGCTTCATTTTCATGCCCCTCGTAAAGCCTGTTTTGCCTTATATATCCGGCAATTTTGGCGCCCACGTCCTCCTCAAGGGCGGCCGAGGGCGGCTTTTTCCTGATATCAGACGAGGATATGCTTATATAACGGTTCTCTATCCAGTATATGCCGCTTTTGCCGGGGAACTTGGCGCTTATCTTCTCCCTTGGGTAGCCCCGCCTTTCATATATTATAAAGTCAATTATGGAGAGCACCTTTTGATATTCCTTCCAGGTGTCAATGAAGTAAAACGCGTCAGAGCCTATTATAAAATAAAATTTCGTGCCCGGAAATTCGGTCTCAAAGTGCC
>CAYNMZ010000001.1:0-69188 GCA_964398505.1 uncultured Spirochaetia bacterium | reverse complement strand
TGAAGCCTGGTTGAAACGTTCACAAAACATGCGGCTGAATCTACGGCGGCACAAAACCGCGCTGCTGATTTTTTATCCCTGGTTATTATCGCATCTGAATGCCTGGAACCGTACTTGTTTATATGCGCTATCGCCTCCTCAATGGACGGCACAACCCTGACGTTCAACGTAAGGCTGTTGTACTCTGTCCTGAAATCCTGTTCAACCGCTTTTTCCGCGTCCCTTATGAAAGTTGCCGCTTTTTCCTCAGCCTTTATTTTAACCCCGGCTTTCCTGAATGCTTCAGCTGCCACAGGAAGGAATTTTGCCGCTATTTTTTCGTGCACAAGAAGCGTTTCCATGGCGTTGCAGGTTGACGGCCTCTGAACTTTCGCGTTAAGCGCCACTTTAAGCGCCATCTTTAAATCAGCAGCTGAATCTATATAAGTATGACATATGCCGGCGTCGTGGTATATTACAGGTATTGAGGAATTCGCTGATACAAAATCCACGAGACCCTTTCCGCCCCTGGGTATTATGACGTCAACGTATTCCTTCAGCCTTAAAAGCGCGGCTATTGCCTCCCTCTCCCTGAAATTTATGGTCTCAACCGCTCCTTCGGGAAGGCCTGCTGAAATCAATGCTTCCTTAATCAGCCTCCCTAGAATCATGTTGGAATTAAACGAGTCCGAACCGCCGCGCAATATCAAGCTGTTACCGGATTTAATTGACAATGAGGCAGCCTCGCTGCAAACATTCGGCCTGGACTCAAATATTATGCCTATGACTCCCAGCGGCATTCTTACCTTGCTTACGGTCATTCCATTTGGCCTTTTTTTTCTGGACGTTACAACGCCCACCGGATCCTTTAATTTAATTACATCACTTAAGGACATTATCATTGTGTCTATGTACTTATCGTCAAGCTTCATCCTGTCAAGAAAAGGCGCAGGCAGCCCCTTTTTCCGGCCCGCTTCAATATCTTTCTGGTTTTCGGCTTTTATGGCCTGCCTGTTGGCGTCAAAAGCTTCGGCTATCGCCTTAAGCGCCCTGTTTTTATGAGCTGTCTTTATTGTCGGCATTATATATGACGCCTTTTTGGCAGACTCTGCTATCTTTCTCACTTCCTCGTTCAGTGAAACTATATCCATTTTTTCTCCGTTTATCAGGCAAAAAAACCGCTGATGACCCTGTTTGAAAGTAAAAAGCCCTTTACAGTAAGGGTCACTGCCTTTTTATCCTCTTTAACGAGACCTTCATTAACGAATTTCTTTATAATATTACTATATCTGTCCTTAAAATCAAAACCAAATCTCTCCTTAAAAGTCTCCAGTACCAGGCCTTTTTTCATCCTTAATGCCAGCATAATGTATTCCTTAAGCCTGTTTTCTTCTGTCATCTTCTCACTGAACATGGCAGGGTCTTCTTTCCTTGCAATCCTGCCAATGTATTCCCTTATGTCACCGACATTTGTGTACCGCGAACCGTTAAAAAAAGATGAAGCCGAGGCTCCTACGCCGACATACTCTCCCATTGTCCAGTAATTTATATTGTGAAGGCATTCAGCTCCAGGTTTAGCAAAATTAGATATTTCATACTGTAAATATCCCGCTTCTTCAAGCTTTCTTACGCCTTCATTGTACATTTCCTCAGTTTCCCCGTCAGGCGGAAGTCCTCCTCCTGCAGAAACCATTGCCCTGAAGGGCTGATTTTCGTGCGGGGTAAGCATGTACCACGAAATGTGGCTCGGCCCGGTTTCAATCGCTGACTTTATGTCAGCCAGGGCCTCAGCCACGGTCTGTCCAGGCAGCCCGAACATCAAGTCAAGGCTTATGTTGCCGATCCCGCAATCCCTCAGGATTTTCACGGCCCTCAGTATGGCCGCGGCACCATGAATCCTGCCGAGCTTTTTAAGCATGGAATCGTCAAAACTCTGGCAGCCGAGGCTCACCCTGTTTAAGTTCGCCGCCAGCACTTTAGCGTTTTTCTCCGTAATAGTCTCGGGATTTGCCTCTATGGTCATCTCAATCATTTTTTTTCTGTCAGAAAGCCAGTAAATCCTGGTAAAAAGCGAGTCCAGCTGCTTTACATTCAACGAAGTAGGCGTGCCGCCTCCTATATAAAGCGTCCTGTATTCCGGCGAAAAATTGTCCCTGTAATAGCAAAGCTCCGCTGAAAGCGCGGCAAGATAATCTTCAGAAAGGTACATGCTGTCATCGCAGGAATAAAAATCACAATAAGGGCACTTGTTCAGGCAAAACGGTATATGTATGTAAAGTCCCGCTCTGTTTTTCAGGGTATCCGCCTTCCATTCGCGTTTTTTGTTTTTGCTCCGTTTTTTTTCAAAACTTTTCCTGTCATTTCCTCTTCAATCTTTTTCAGCAACCCCTTGAAACCCTGGCGGGCACCGGCATTCCTTCTGTTCCTCTGCCTTAAAGCGTCAGTATGTTCAGGCCGTATGCTTAAATTATCCTTGCCAGAGGTTATAGGATTGACTTTTCCAAAAATTTCATCATCCATAAAATCCACCTTTAATAGCCTTTTTCTTTAAGCGCCGCCCTGACTGCCGAATAATCAGATTTTTTACCGGTCCATATCCTGAAAGAGTGCATACCCTGAAATATAAGCATGTCAAGCCCGTTTATGACACGCGCGCCTTTTTTTGCAGCAAGCTTTAAAAAAGCAGTACGTGCCGGATTATAAATTATGTCATAAACAACCGCGCCTTTTTTCAGCTTTTTAAGCTTATAAGGGACATTTTCATCATGCTGCCCAACGGATGTGGTGTTTATCACCATGTCAGCTGAGGCTATTATCCTGTCTTTTTCAGCTGAAGGCTTTATGTCGGAATAAAACGCGCTCTTTAGTCCTATCTTCCCGATAAGCCGCTCGGTCATGGGTATGTCTATATTTAGTATGTGCATGCTTTTAGGCCGCATGAGTTTCAGGGAATAAGCCACGGCGTGTGCAGCGCCGCCTGCGCCCAAAAGCACCACTCTTTTATCACCGGCGCTTAACCGGGCCTTTTTCAGCGATTCGGTGAACCCCAGCCAGTCAGTATTGTAGCCGCAAAGCCTTCCGTCCCTGTTTACAACCGTGTTTACAGCCCCTATCGCCTTTGCAGCCCTGTCAACGCTGTCAAGAAAAGGTATGACTGCATGCTTGTGCGGTATCGTGACATTTATACCGCGTATTTTTTCAGACCTCATCCTTCTGAAAAAATCACCGATGTCCTCCGGCTTTGTCTCAAAAACCCTGTATTCCCAATCCATGCCGTATTTCTTATATACAGCGTTGTGCATGACGGGTGAAAGTGTATGTGAAAGCGGATACCCTATGATCCCGGTAATCTTTTTCATTCTTTTTCCTTTCTTCGCAAAAGCATCAGCTGCCCGCAACTTTTATACCGCCGATTATCAGCGTAGGTGAACCGAATTTTCCGAAAAATTTAAGATCATCGCAAACTGCTTCAATATTCATGAGTAATTCCTTTATGTTGCCTGTTATAAGTATTTCCCTTACCGGCATTTTCCTTTCGCCCCTTTCAATTGTCCAACCGTTTGCGGACAGCGAAAAATTTCCAGAAATTGTGTCCGTCATATGAAGTCCCATCAGAGAATTAACCTCAATGCCGGTTTCTCCGCTGCATGAGCCGCTTTTGGGCATTATATAAAAATTTGACGGCCCGCATTCGGGCAATGACTTAAAATCCGGCCTCAATGAGCCCCCGCTTGAGCTTTTTTTAGCCCTTTGCGCTGACATTATGTCATATATGAATCCATTAAATTTTCCCTTATCCACAAGCGTAAGCGCGGCAGAAGGAGTCCCCTCGTCGTCAAAAGGCCTGCTTCCCGCGCAATACTCAAGCAAAGGATCATCTATAATGGTAACGCATCCTGACGCCACATTGTCACCCTGACTGCAGGCTGAAAGAAGAGATTTGCCCTTTAAGGCATAATCTGCCAGAAAAAGCTTAGAAAGAAGTCCCACAAAATCAGAAGCTGTGTGCGGCGGGAGTATCAGACGATATGTGCCTGATTTTACCGGTTTTCCGCCAAGCAAAAGTGACGCCCTTTTTGACGCTTCCCTGCCCAGTGCTTCAGGGTCAATGGCGCTGAAGAGCCCTGTCCCCTGAAAAACGTCCGCAGTTTCCTGGCTGCCTGAGTCGGACGCAATGGCAGAGACAAATGCCCTGTAATATGTGCTTTCATGGCTTCCGGAAAACCCTGCTGTATTATAAAGTGACACTTTCCTTTTTTCAGCGTTTATTGTCGCGTCCCTGGCAAATTTCACTTTTTTTTCGGACAGACATGCCGCTTCAAGCATTAAGGCTGCTTCAGAAAGCTTGTCAAGGTCAAGTTTGTCATGCGCCGGGTCGCAACAATTTGTTTTTGGAAGTTCTGTCTTCCCTGGAAGCTGGTAATTCTCATATCCCTCAATTATCGCGGCTTCAAGGGCCTTATAAAAAGCTTCCCTCGCGCTATCAGATTTTTTCACAGTAAAGAACGAGCTGCCTATTTTCCCTTCCCTGAAAACCCTGACACAGGCACCGAATGAAACGGACGACGATATTTTTTCAACGGAACCGTCATTTGCCAGCGCTTCACTTTTATCGTTCTCTTCAGTGTAAATTTCCGCCATTACCCCGTTTTCTTTCGCAAGCCCGAGCACGGACAGGGCTACGTCTTCCATTTTATCCTCCTCTGCGCCTGGCTTATTACACCCGCAGCCGTAATTACGGCTGTTTCTGCTCGTAAAGTTGAAGGCCCCAAACTCACGGGCTTAAAACCCGAAACAATAAGCGCTCCGGCCTCATCGTCCTCAAATCCGCCTTCCGGCCCGGCAAAAAAAAGAATGCTGTTTTCAGCGGCGCCTTTAACAGCCTCATCTATCAGGAAAACTTCCTGTTCTTTCTCCCATAAAAGCAATCGGGTACCCCTGGTTTCCGACTTTCCGAGCGCTTCTGCGCCACGCACAAGAGGCATAAGTTCAGGCATAGTCAGCCTGCCGCACTGTTTTACCGCTGAATATATTATCTTTTGCCACCTTGCGGCCTTTTTTTCGGGCTCATCAGCCTTTACAACGCAGCGCCTTGTAATAACCGGAATAATTCTGTCCACGCCTATTTCGGTTAACTTTTCCATTATAAGGTCCATATTCTCGTTTTTTATCACGGCAACGGCGGCGGAAATTTTTACCGTGTTTTTCTCAACAGCCCTTACAAGGCCGCTTACTGTCACAGTGACTTCCCTTGATAAAGCGTCAACAGCGCTTATTGTTCCGCTGAATTCGCCGTGCTCATAATTGAACACGTTGACAGTATCGCCTTGTTTCAGCCTTAAAACATTGATTATATGGTTATAGTCATTGCCGCGTATGACAGCCTTATTTTCCGCAATTTTATTCGTAAAAAAACGCCTTATCTGCATACTTTTTTACAGACCCTGTGTGGAGAAAAATTTTATATGTGTACCGCTGCCTACGAGTATATTCTTTCCGGCGTAAAGCCTTATCCTGCCGGGCGCCCCTACGCGGCCGTTACCCACCCCGTAATTGGCTATCGTTCTTAAGAACTCGCCTGAACTATAATTATAAATTCTTATCCCGTCCGTTGTCGGCACATATACCCTGTCTCCGTAACCGGCCGCGCTTACAACCGGCATGCCGACATTTATGTTCCTGCCCGTGTGGTTTCCCGAAGAGTCAAATATGGAAATACGCATCAGGACAGGGTCGGTCAGCATGAATTCGCCCGGCGTCGTACTAGCTGTTATATCAGAAACAGCGGCCATGCAGGTATCGCATGAGGCGTCACCCTTCGTGATAGTCCACTGGCCGGCCGAGGAATAGGATGTCGGCGGAGTATAAGCGTAAACATAAACCGCGGGCGGGTCTTTCTGCGCCGTGTAAAGCATGTTATTGTACGTTTCTATCTTCTCTCCTCCCGCGATATCATACCACCACTTGTTGTTCAGAGGATTGTCTATCTGGAAAGCGTCAAGGTCATAGGACGGATCCCTGTCAACTATGAAACATATGCCCTGCATTGAACATATGCCGGAAGGGTTTACAAGCATTTTCGGAGTGCCGTTGGCTATTGTAAGCGTTGGAGTGCCGTCCATCATAAACTTATGAATTTCCTCAGTGGCGCTGTCAATGGCAAAAATGTAGTCCCTGCTGTCTGACGGATCTGTGGCGATAACAAAATCAGAAAGCTCAGTAAAGTATCCTATGCTGCCTTCAAATGTCCATCCTATGAAATTTGAAGCTTCCTTGTCAGTAGGATTTAACCTGTCCATTGGCTTACAGGAAAAAACCGCAATAAAGGCAATAATCACTGTCATGATTTTTCTCATTTTCACCACCTAATGCAGGCCATAACAGCGGGCCCGTCACCGACGACGCCAGAATTAAAAGCAACCCTGGCCTCAATGCAGTCATAATTTATAGCCGCGTCTATTATTCCTCCTGCGTAAAAAACAGCGGTAACTATTGTCCATATAAGAGCTGTATTCCACGCGGCCTCCGCGTCCCTGTAGGCAAGGTCCTGGTTCTCGTTGATGGTCAGGTACTTGTCATATTTCTGGTGCTGTTCAATAACCGAATATGCGGTCAACCCGCCGCCGATAATGACACCTGCGGCAGCCATAATTCCCTTTATATGCTGGTTATTGTGAAATTGTCCCCATCCGGGCAGCACCGCTGACCTCCATATAGAGTCAAAAGGCTCCCTTTTTTCGTTCTTTTTCCTGTTTTTTTCGGTAATTGAGGAGTAATAATTCATAAAATCAAGCGCTTCCTTGTCATTTGGGTCAAGCTGCAAGACTTTTTTAAAAGCCGCGTAAGCCATCCTGTGATTGTTCAATTTATAATAACAAAATGACACTTTTTTCCAGGCATCCAGGTATGTCTTGTCAAGCTTGATCGCCTGCAAATAGTATTTTAGCGCCTGCTCATACCTGAAAGCTGAATAGAATTTTTCGCCTGCAGCATAATACTGCGTTGGACCCGGCTTCTGTCCGGGCACGGATACGCCGGAATCAGGCCGCGCTGTATCAGTGGCCATAACCGTGCCTGACAATGAAACGATTAAACATACCCCGAAAAAAAGCCTGTTCATTTATTCTCCGAATATTTTAATTGAGCCGCTGTCCAGGACATACAGCAGCTTTTCCCCGCTGTCAAACTCGGCCATCTTAGCGTCAATCATCCTTGCGGGCCCAAAGCCGTAATCGCACTATTTTAATACCACATTCAGCGCCGCGTCAACCTTAAAAATAGCGCTTTTAACTGCTATTGCGGCCATGCCATCGGCACGCATCCGTCATTCACCTCACATTCAAAAATTACGTTCCGGACAACGAAAGATCCGCATTCAGGCAAAGCAGTTCTTTTTTATTCAACAAATTCACTATATAGAAATTTCCAAAATGTGCAAAAATCCTTACCGGCTTAAAAACGCCGTTCGCGGTAAAACTGACATACAGAGGCCCTGACATGTCAGGAATTCCCGAACTTGAATATTTGTATATCCTGTCTTCAAGTGGATTGGTAATATACATACATGTGTCCATAGTCTCCATACCAAGGGCCTCATGCTGCTGCATGTCAGAAAGCGGAAACGCGGAAAAGTTGCCCACTGCGTCAACCAAATGCACGTAACCGCTCTTGTAAACTCTTCCGTTTTCAGCAGAAGCCATTGCCGATATTTTGGTAAAAGCGCCTTCAGCTGTTTCAGAGACTGAAAATGGAGTATTTGAACCGTCACGCCTTATCACGTATTCATCGCCTTCCCTTTTGCCGGCAATGTAAAGGCTGCCGCCTGCCTCATGCTAAAACTCCCTGGAAGCTTCAAACGCAAGGCACGGCCCCGGCTTCAGCCTTATGACCGAAACACCGCCGCTGACTTCGCTTCCTGAAAAAATACTCCATTACAGACACGACAATTACAGCGCCTGTTGCTGCCAGCGATGCTATGGCGTAAATTGAGGCGTTCTGAGCATCTGTATATTTAGTGTCAAAATCGCAAGTGGTGTTTTGATACGTGTTTACAGCAGCCTGCTGTTCAAGTGTAAATTTTATTTACAGGCCTATTCCGGACAGATATGCAGATGTGTAAAGGTATTTCTTGGCAGACTATTTGTTGTAAAACTATCCGAGGACGGGAAGAAGAAATGACCTCCGCATCATGTCAAATTTTTCCTTGGGTTTTTCTGCCCTTTTCCTTTTGTCAAAATTTTCAACCCTGTTTATTATTTCAACCCGCCTTTTCGCCTCTTCCTGGCCCGGATTCAGCTCAAACTTTTTTTTAAAGAGCAAAAACGCGTTGTTTTCCCTGCCTGTCTCCTGCATTCATATTCCGAGCCCCAGCCAGACCTGCCACATGTCTTTTTTAATTTTAATGGCCTCATTATACTTTGAGGCAGCCGCGGTATAGTCTCCTTTTGACCTCAGTTTATCGGCTCTTTCAGGCGATTTCTCAGCCCCTGAAGGCTGCGCCTTTTTTTCTGGGGCTTTTTTGACTACGCGCCGGTGGAAGCCGCAGCCGCTGCAAAAAAATAGCGCGGCGGCAAGGCATATGATTGTTTTTTTAGTCATTTCTTTTTTACCCTTTTGAATATCATGACTATAAAAACAACAGCGAACCCGAAAATTACCAGAACAGTCGCCAATATGTTTTTGCCTCCCCTTAAAACCCACAGGGAAAAAAGCATCACGGCCATCAGGAAAAAAATATGCAAAATCAGCCTTACTTTCGGCGACCCCCATGCGGTTGAAAACGCCTTGAGCCTTCCCGCAACCGGCGGTCCTGTCATTTCCTTTTCAAGGAGCTTTGCCCTGTATTTCAGCCTCTCCCTTAATTCTGATGGAAGCGTCCTCTGAAGGCCCCTGATCGCCGCCTGCTTGTCCATTACATCCTGCCACAGCAGAAGCTCCTTTTTGCATATGGGGCATTTTTCAACATGCTCCTCAATGCCTGCAGCGAGTTTTGGTTCAATGACGCCTTCGGCGTACTCTTTAAGCTTTTTCCTGCACTCAGCGCAATCCAATATTTTCCTCCTTTATAAAGCGCACCGGCCAGAGCCCTCAAGCCTTATAATGAGCTTTTTTACCTCTTTTTTGTCAACTGTGTGGCGCCTTATATACGAGCGGTCCTTTTCCACAAGCTTCACAAATTCTTTCAGTTCCTTTTCTTTCACTTCAAGGCGTTTTATATACGCGATAAACTCTGGCATATGTTTCCATACGTATTCCATTGGAAGCGCCCTGTTAAAGAAGCAGCCTTCGCCTTTTTCATTGCACGGGTAATTGTTATGGCTGATATGAAGGAAAGCGGCGCGGCCGCTTGACGGCTCATAGTGCCATCTTACGTCAGCTTCGGTAATTGCGGCTTTTTTGCCGCAAACAGAACATTCAAAAGGTTTCACAGCATTTTAAGCCTGGAGAGCATCTGCTGGGCGCGTGACAGTTCTTCCTTTTTTCCGGTTTTCTCGTATATACGGACCAGCTTTATGTACTCGTCCAGTATCTGGTTCTTCATATTCTTGGCTGTATATATCTCGGCAAGCGCTTCATGAAGCGCAGGATTCTCGCTGTCCACGTTCTGAACCTTATTTCCCATTGAAATCGCGGCGTCAAGCTTTGCTTCTTGCTTCAACAGCCGGAAAGCCCTGAAATAATATTCGCCGGCTGCTTTATGTTCAGTAAGTTTGAGAAGCACGTCTCCTATCTGCTCCATTATCTCCACATTCTGGTTTATCACTTCCGGGTCCAGCGAAAGAAGTACGGCCTTTGCCTTCGGATATTCGTGTGTCTTGTAATATATCTTTCCAAGTAAAACCTTTTCCTCCTGTGTCAGGGCATACTCGGATTCAAGCATTCTCTTTGCTTCTTCAATCCTGTTGTCCTTGAAAAGGAAATAAGCGTAAAACTGCTTACCGTATTCTATCTGCAATTCCATTGCCCTTCTTGCTATTTCCGCGCCAAGTTTCACGTCATTTCTCTCGGCCACATTTATTAATACATCCTTGAACATCTCAGCAGCCTCGTCATTTTTACCCTGCCTTATAAGGTCCTCAGCCATCATTGCCGAAGCGTCGATGTTTGTCTTATCTATGTTTAAGACTTTCCTTGCAATTTCTATGGCCTCTGACTGCCTGTTTGAGGATGAGTATATTTTTATTGCTTTCACATACGCTTCAACGGCATCACCTATCAGCAGCTGCTTTTCGCAGGCTTCGCCAAGCTTCGCCAGAACTTCTACGCTGCCTGGATCCAATTTATGGGCTTCCTTCAGCGCAGGTATGGCTCTGGTATAGTCTCCCTTGTCAAAAAAATCCTGCGCTTCCACTATCTTTGAGAGCTTGGCGTGCAACGCCTTGCCTTCAAGGTCAAATTTCCTCGGATTAAGCTTGGCTATTTTTCTGTACAGAAAGGGTATCTTTGTAATCGTCCCCTTCTTTTTATAATCCTCAAGAACCTTGATATAGCATTCAAATGCCTTCCTGTCCTCATCCAGCTTGGACAAGGCATCCCCCATAGAATTAAGCACGCTTATATCATCCGGCTCCAAAGCAAGCAGTTTTTCGTATTCTTTTATTACCTTTACCCACTCACCTGCCTGGGCCAGCCTTGTGACTGTCTTTAGGATATCCTTTTTGCTTTCATTTTCCGGCATTAATCACCTTTTGTAATTTCAATCCCGTTGGTTCAAAAACCTTCACAGGATCCTTTTTGCCCTTAACCATAATGGGCTCAAGCTTAGCATATTCTATCCTGTCTTTGGTTTCAATGTACGTACTTTCACTGACATATATATGCCCGCCTGGCGCATTTAACTCAAGACTGGCGGCAAGGTTAACATTGTCGCCTATGACGGTATAACCCATTTTTTGTGTGGTTCCCATATTCCCCGCAAAAACCTCTCCTGTATTTATGCCTATCCCAATATGTACTGTCCTGTGCCCACTTTTTTGCCTTATCTCATTAAGTGCATCCACGCCTTCTTTTATGTCAAGCGCCGTCCTTACGGCCCTGTATGAATCGTCAGGCTGGGGAAAAGGAATGCCAAAAACTGCCATGATACAGTTGCCTACGAACTTGTCAAAGAGCCCTTTCCACTTGAAAACTTTATCCGTTTGTACTGTAAAATACGCGTTTATAACATTCACCAGCTGCTCTGGTTCAAGTTCATCCGACATTGAGGTAAAACCCCTTATATCTGTAAATAACATTGTCGCCTTTAACCTATTGCCGTGAAGCGAAGGCTTAGAGGGATCCTTAAGTATCTCATCCATTACGCTGGAAGGCATATACGCTGAAAACGCTCCCTTTAAAAGATCCTTTTCCTTCAGGCTTTTGGCTGTAGCGTTAAAAGCGGATGTCAAATCACCTATTTCATCATTTGAATAACTCGTTATGACTATGTCATAATTGCCTTCGCCTAATGCTTTAACGCCTTTTTCCAGTTCCTTTATAGGATTTATTATATAATTTACAGGCAAAACAGTAAACAATATTCCTGCTATAAGGGCCGCCAAAGCTATCAGGCTAACCTTGACCGCATTTGCAAGGACAACCCTTGAAATCACTTCCTGTGACACCTTTAAATGAACTTCACCAATTTCTCTGCCAAGCGCCAGAATAGGAGTTCCTATATCATAATAATGCCTGTTTTTTTCAGTGAATTCCTGTATGACAGTGTCATCACCTGGCCCAAAATTTAGTTTTATTATTCCTTCAACCGGCTTATAAATCGTATCTTTTTTTGCGACATCGCTTGCTGAAACTATTTTTCCGTCCTTTTTCCTGACTATAACCGCTTCCAATATACCATCATTTTTTATTAATCTTCTTTGTTTTTTCTGTATCAGGTCATCACGTAATATGGCGATAATCTTTTCAGCCAAATTTTTATCTTCGTCATTTTGCCCTAATGGTTCCTGAACTGCCTGTTTTGCAAGCACAAAAAGTGTCAGTTCCTCGTTTGCGGTGAGCGCCTCTGACGCATTGTTGGCGAGGTTTTCGGCAATAGCCGCGCCCCTTTGTGTGACTTCCCGGGCAATGGCTTCTCTCTGCTGGTTGTAAATGAACACGCTAATACCTGAAAGTATGGTTATAAGCAGCAATCCCACAAAAAAACCGAATTTAAATCCAAGTCCTAAACGTAACTTCTTACCTTTGTACATCAACACCTTCTTTAATTAATATCAGCTCAATAAACTTTTCCGTCAGCAGGGGATCAAACTGCTTGCCTTTGTTTTCACGCAATTCATAAATACATTCTTCCTTGGAGAGAGCAGCCCTGTGTTCCCTTGGGGTTATCATTGCGTCATAAGCGTCAGCTATCGCCAGAATTTTAGCCTCTTTTAATATCTCATCCCCTTTAAGGCCTGCGGGATAACCCAAGCCGTCGTATCTTTCATGGTGCTGCAGTATTATTGGAACAACATCCTTTAGCTGTGGTATATTTTTCAATATTCTTGCGCTTATTTCAGGATGTTTTTGTATTTTTATTATATCATCAGGGGTAAGCGCCTCCTTTTTAACAAAAATGTTGCTGTCAACGCTTATGTTCCCGACATCCTTCAGGAGCGCCGCTATCCTGAGGTTCTCAACCTGCCTGGCGCCCATACCGGCGCTCTTTGCCAGTTCCATGGCGAACATCGCCACGCGCTTGGAATGTCCAGGAGTGTACTTGTCCTTTGAGTCAAGCGCGAAAGCAAAGGCGTTTAAGACTCCGTCATAATAGTCATTCAGCTTTTCTGTCATGGAATTAAAACTGTTGGCCAGCGACCTGAATTCGTTGTTTACATTCAGCTTGATCTTGTGCCTTAAATTTCCCGCGGCAACGGTTTCAGTGCCTTCAATCAGCTTCTCAAGCGGCCTTGTTATTGTATTGGCAAAAAGGAAGGTGATTATTATGGAAAAAATTATCACTATCGCCGCTATCACCCCGCTTTTTATGTATACGCCGTAGACCGCGCTTTCAATCACCGACAGGTCAAAACCCGCGTCTATCCTGCCTGCGGCTGCGCTCTGGGTCCCTGACTTAACCTCAATAGGGCTGTAAAAAACTTTTGCCCTTATGCGCCTGCCCCTGTAATCAAGCTCCGCCGTATCTGAGCCGCTTTCCGGAAGGGAAGCAAGCTCGGGAAAATCCTTTTTTATGTTTTTACCTATGTCCGACACGCTGCTGGCGCCTATTATATTGCCGGAATTGTCGCTGATTATGATGAAAGAAAGGCCCGGTGTGTCAGAAACTTTTTTAATGAAATAATTCAGCTGAAGTTCGTCCTTTTTCAGCATGGGGTCCACAACGACGCCCGAGAGGTAATTGATAACGAGGCCGGCCCTGTTTTCAACCGACTGCATGAGAATGCTTTCAGCGTCCCTGGCAAGCACAAAAGTTATCGCCGCGACGGAAACAAGTATTATCGTCACTATTCCTGTTATAAACTGGGCTTTTATCCTCAAAACTCCCTCCGCCGCAAAACCAATTTTTTGTTCAGCGCTTGATAAAATTTTAACACAAACCGCCCTGCGGGTCAACAATACGGAGCCGTATATGCCGCGGTTTTTTGCTATCGCTCCAGGACGGGAAGGCAGCGGGGAATTAAGCGCTTTTGTGTCCTGATCAATCCGCGCTTTAACGACCTCTTTGAAGGTTGTTTATGTTATACAACTCTAACAATAATATTAGTATCTAACTTATTATCCCGTTCTCAGTTACCTTAAATTCCCTTACAGCGTCAAAGCCTTTCAGTTTATCCCTGCCAGCTGTTGTAATTATTATCTGTTTAAACTTAAGAAATGTTTTACCCACTATGCCCCTGTTTATATCATCAAGTTCTGATGAAAAATCATCCAGAAGAACTATAGGGTAGGAGCCGCGTTTTTCCACTATTGCCAGGCCTTCACCAAGTTTCATCATTATCGCCGCTATCCTTTGCTGTCCTTCTGAGGCGAAATTTTTTGCAGAGACACCGTTGAACAATATCTCAATATCATCCCTGTGAGGCCCAAAAAGGGTAGTAGCCCTCGCGATTTCTTCGTCAATATTTTGGTTTAATGAATCAAGAAGGATTTTTTTCATCTGTGAGCCATCGCTTACGCATTCTTTCTTAGAAATATAGTTTAGCTTGATTTCCGGCATATTGTCGGATAATTTTTCTTCCAGTATCCTGTTTAATTCCTTAACAGCTTTAAGCCTCTCAACAATTATACGTGAGCCGTTTTCAGCTAATTGCTCATTCCATATTGACAGGTTATCCTGTGTTGATTTTTTTTCCCGTATAAGTTTAAGAAGATAATTTCTATGCGCAACTTCCTTTGCGTATTTCGTGGAGGTTATATAGTGTTCCTTATTGATCTGGTATATATATTCATCGATAAATTTTCTCCTTAGCTGCGGTTCTGCCTTAATAGTCATTATATTTTCCGGCGAAAACAGCACTACAGGTATCCTGCCAATGAGTTCTGCCATTTTTGAGAGCTTTGTGTTGTTTTCTTTTATGCTTTTCCTTTTAGTTTCCGCATTGTATTCAATGCTGTACTCCTTGTCCAATCCATTATCAGAAACCTCAGCATGTATTTTATATGCTTTCAGGTTGTGCTTCACAAGAAGAGCGTCTTCTGATGTCCTGAATGACCTGCCTGCAGACAGGCAGTACAATGCCTCTAAAACATTGGTTTTGCCTGTGCCATTATTGCCAAGGAATACATTTACTCCCGGCAAAAAATCAATATACAGGCTATTGTAGCTTCTAAAACTGTTTAAAGACAGGTTCTTCACATACATTTTGTCTCCATAGCAAGGCATTGTTCCACGTGGAACAATGACCCATTGATATATTCATTCCAACCTATGATTGTTCCACGTGGAACAATCAGCATCCACAAACAATATTCCATGTCAACCTGCTGCTATTACTGCGTAAAATTGCCTTTCCTTTTTTATTATAACGGGTTTTTTCTTATTTTTGAATACTGCCTTGGATATTTTTTGTCTGTTTTCCACATCTTTTTAACAATTACTATTGAATAGTCTCCCATGGATAATGGAAGGGAATAGTCATGAATTTGATGTATTTGGCAGCCCAATGCTTCCATTGTATTCATGTTCTCCTTCATTTCATCCTTCTGCTTTTTGCTCATGTAAAAAAACATGTATCCATCACTTTTTACGAGCGCTATGCCTGATTCCAGGGCTACAGGGAATGGGGCTAAGGCTCTGGCGCATGCTGAGTAAAACCTTTCCCTGTATTTTTTATCAGCAGAAATTATTTCAGCCCTTGCGTTTACTATGCTTATATTTTTTAGATCAAGTTTTTCCTTTATGTGATTCAGGAATAAAACTTTTTTATTATTTGATTCTACAAGCGATACTTTTATTTCCGGCTCCATTATGGACAAAGGTATTCCCGGCAATCCTGCGCCTGTCCCAAGGTCAATAATCTCATTTCCTTGCTGCAAAATACCGCATTTTAATATTTCAAGGGAATCAATAATGTGCCTTATTATTATTTGCCTGTTTTCAGTTATTGATGTAAGGTTAAATTTATTGTTCCATTCCTTGAGTTCGCTTATGAAAAGAAAAATTCTGTTTATTTTATTTTCTTCCTTGATTTGAGTCAGCTGTTTTATTTCTGATATGAGAGTGTTTTCATTTTCCATGCTTTAATTATCACAGGTTTAAAAAAAAATTCAACACATATCTGAAAAACGATTGCGAAAATTTTATGGTTATTTAATCTTATCTGCATGTTCCAAAAATTGCCCTCGTGTTCAGCTGGCGGAAAATCCGGATGCTGTTAAATTCTATTTTCCGGATATGAAAAGCGTGCGCAAAATACACGGCAAAATTTTTCAGCAGCCCTAGCTGATATGTCATAACGTCTTATGGGTTTTTGACTGTTTTTGAATCATGATTTTTCCGATGGCTGTAGAAACTTTTCAAAAATTAAGTTTCATCTGCCCCTTATGTGGGGAATTTTGATTTTCATTTAATCCTGACAGACTGATGCCGAGCAGTCTTATTGGCTTTATGCCTGCTTGTGTTTTTTTCAGTAGCTTTAAGACTTGCTCATATACAGCGTCTTTTCCTGAAACCGGGAACCCGGGTGTGCATGAACGTGTAATTGAAACAAAATCGTGGTATTTGACTTTCAGCGTCACTGTCCTTGCGGATATCCTGTTGGCGAGCTGCCAGTCAGAAAGCTCATCTGAAATAAGTTTGAGTTGTCTAACAATTTCGCCCCTGTCCCTTATGTCCGAAGGAAAGGTGTTTTCCCTGCCGTATGACTTTCTTTCCTGACCGGGTTCAACCGGTCTTTCATCAATGCCCCTGCTCAAAAAATAGAAGAAATCTCCTGACTTGCCGAAATGCTCCTGCAAAAAAATCCTTTTTTTCTGCCTTAAGTCCGAGCCGCTGTTTATGCCAAGCTGCCGCATCTTCTTTTCGGTTGCCGGGCCCACACCGTAAAACGATGATATATCAAGCCTGTCTATGAACTCCTGCGCTTTCTCAGGCGTAATAACCGTCAATCCATCCGGCTTTTTATAACCTGATGCGGTCTTGGCCAGAAACTTGTTGTATGAAACCCCGGCTGAGGCGGTAAGGGAAGTCCTTTCAAATATCCTTTTTTTTATTTCTACGGCTATCCGTGTTGCCGATGTCTCCTTCTTATTGTTTTCTGTCACGTCAAGATACGCCTCATCAAGTGAAAGAGGCTCAACAAGCGCCGTATATTGCCTGAATATCCTGTTTATCTGCCTTGACACATGCTCATAAGCTGAAAAACGCGGTGCCTTCAATATCGCCTGCGGGCAAAGTCTCAAAGCCGTGGCTGACGGCATTGCGGACCTTATGCCGAATTTTCTCGCTTCATATGAACAGGCGGCTACAACGCCCCTTTGCGCGGGCGTTCCTCCCACTATTACAGGCTTTCCGCGCAGGGAAGGGTCGTCCCTTTGCTCGACTGACGCGTAAAACGCGTCCATGTCTATATGTATTATTTTCCTGGTTTTTTCCATCGGTTTATCCGGAATATGGACGGTTTGAGAATGCCTGATTATGCTGTTTAAAGGCCTGTGCGCAATTTACCAGGCAGCTGCCTTTGTTTTTTTCTTTTTTGGCGCAAAAAGTTTTTCAATAAAATTCTTCTTTTTAGGAACCGGTGTAGCCGTCGGCTCAGGAGCAGGCTCCGCGGTGGGTGTTGGCTCAACCGTGGGTACCGCGACCTGGGCCTCTGCCATTTGTTCCTCGGCCGCTATTATTGCTATGTGTATCTCGGCGCGCCTGTTCCTGTATTTATTTTCAGCCGTGTCGTTTGGAGCTATAGGCCTCTCCTCGCCGAATCCCGAGACGCTCAGCCTTGAAGCAGCCACGCCCTTTGATATCAAGTATTTTTTTACCGCATTTCCCCTGGCTACTGACAAAACCTTGTTATTGGGGAATCTTTTTGTGTTTATCGGGGAATTGTCCGTATGCCCCTCTATCACAACAGGCGAGCTGTATTTTTGTATGATGACAGTCATATCGTCAAGTACGCCGAAGAATTCCTGTTTTATATTTGCCACACCCACGTCAAAATATATGACCGGATAGAACATAAGCTTGTTGCCCTGCTTTACCAGTTTTACCGAAAGCTCCTCAGGAGTAGACGCCGGCGGCGTGAAAGCTTCCTGGACAGGCTGTTCTTCAGCAACCTGGCCGTCAAGGGGTTTTTCTATGAAAGCCTGTTCCTGCCGGGCCGGCTGTTCAAATACGGGCGTAAATGTGGGCATCGGCTCTGAGAGTATCCTGAAAAGCCATGATGGAGATACTCCGCCGTCCTTTGTGAGCTTTGTCTTTTCGCTCTTGTCCCTGTTCATTATCCATATATCCGGCTGGTATTTGTCCGATATGTTGCTTGAATAGATTATTTTTGAGCCGTCCTTTGAAAATTCCGGCGAATGGCTTTTTCCGTCAAAAGTAAGCTGTTCTTCCTTTTTGTTCCTTACGTCAAGGATGTATATATCCACGTTCTCCGCGTCCGACAGCGTGTAAAGGACAAAATTGCCGTCCGGCGAATAAACAGGGGAGCCTGCCATCCTGTCAGTGTATGACGTAAGCTTTGTCTCGTTCATCGTGTACATGTCTTTTTCGTAAAGGTTATGCGCCAAAGCAGAGTTAATCCTGGCGTAAAGTATCCTGTTGTTTTTTGACAGGGTGGGAGATATGCAGTCATGTGTGTCCGTCAAGGCTTCGGGATTCAAGCCTTCCTTTGTGACCTTCCATATGTCCCTGTTCCTGGAATAAACCACAAAGGACGAGTCCTGTGACCACGAAACCGCGTTGCTGATCCTGAAGTTCTGTATGTCACCCTCAAGCAAATCCTCGTCAAAAGTTATCTGTGAGGCCTTTCTGGTTTTTAAATCAGCGTGCCATAAGTTGTAATACCCTCCTGATTGCGCCCAAAAAATTATCCGCCACCCGTCAGGAGCGGCTTTCGGGTACCATTTGCTGTTCGCGCTGCCAAAAAGCATTTCCTTTCCGCTGCCGTCGGTATTCATCCAGAACATTACGCCGTTATATGTATACACTATCTTTTCCATGCTTGGAACAGGAGTATTTGTCGGGGTCGGGGTCGGAACAGCGACAACTCTTTTTTTCCTGCAGCCCGTGGAGTAAAAAAGCGAGAAAAACACAATAAATACGGCTATTATCGCTATCAGGCTATTTTTTAGCCGCATCTTTTTCTCCGTCCTTTTGCGCAGTCTGCTGCTGCGCTGCGAGTTTTATCTCCGCGTAAACAGGGTAATACGATTTGAAAAAGTATGTAAGACGCGCCTTTTCGCCTGAAGCGCTGTTTATCCTGTAAATGTCGTTTTGCTCGACATATAAGAGCGATGTTCCGTCAGGAAGCCAATAAGGCGAGAATCCGCCCCTGTCAGTAAGCTGCCTTTTTTCTGTGCCGTCATGTTTCATGAGCCATATATTGGGTCCGTTGTTCTCGGCAGAAATAAAGGCGATAAGGTTTGAACGCCTGTCAGGTGAGCTTTTTGCCCATGCTATGTCATTGTCAGGGTAATAATTGTCCGTTATGAATTTCTTTTCCACGCCAACATAAGTCATTGAAAAAATGCCGCGGTTGTGGAAATAGGCGAATACATTGTCATCGCCCCAGTCAAAAGCCGGGCTTATAATCTCGCTCGCAACTATCTGGCGGAGGGAAGTCCCTTTTGCCTGCATTGACCACATTCCGCAGTGCTTTTTTGTGTATTCCCTTGAGAACACTATCCTGTTACCGTCAGGGCTCAGGCGGAACATGTTTATACCGTGAGTTGTTGTGAGCGCCGTAGGGTTGTCACCGTTCGGGTATACCTTCCAGACATCGCCTTTTTTAAGGAAATATATCTCTTCGCCTTCCTTTTCCCAGGCAATCTGGCCGCGGTTAAAAAGGTCCATGTCGGTTATGTTTTCAGAGTCATGCGTGAGCGGTTTTTGTCCCGCCCCGTTCGCGTACATTATGTAAAGGTTGGCATACCCGCTGCGGTCAGAATAAAAAGCCACCCTGTCGCCCTGGGGCGAAACAGACGGGCACCAGTTGTTTCCTTCTCCTGTTAAAATTCTCTTGTTCCTGCCATTATCGTCCATTATTCCTATCTGATAGCCTGATTTGCTGTCCATCATTACATAGTATATGGCCTTTTTATAAACAGCTTCCTGGGTTTCCTCCTGGCTGAAAAGGCAGGGCAATAACACAAGCATTAATAATAAGGAAAGCGTAACCGCTTTAAGGCGCTTTGCTCCCATTTTTACCTCATTTTATGATATTTGTTTAATTTTAAGGGTTTTTTTTGTTAAAGTCAATATATTATTGGCTTACAGTCATTATCCCTGCTGTTTATTCCGCTTTTTTCTATATTATCAGCATCGCATCGCCGTATGAGAAAAGCCTGTATTTTTTCCTTATCGCCTCATCATAAGCCTTTTTCGCGTTTTTTTCTCCGGCAAAAGCGTAAACAAGCGCGAGCAGGGTTGTTTTTGGCAGATGAAAGTTTGTTATAAGGCCGTCTGTTGCCGCGAAACTGTATCCCGGGTAAATATAAATACCTGTCCTGCCTGAACCCGGAACGATCTTGCCGGCCTTTACAGATGATTCCAGGACACGCAGCGAGGTTGTGCCGCAGGCAATTTTCCTGCCTTTGCAGGAATTTATGATACCTGCAGCTTCCTGGGTTACTGTGTATTCCTCGGTATGCATATTGTGTTTCCTTATGTCAGCCTCAACCACCGGCTCAAAAGTGCCCATTCCCACGTGAAGCGTCACAAAAGCCTTTCTCACGCCGGCGTTTTCAAGCGAACGCAGAAGCCTGGCCGTAAAATGAAGTCCGGCTGTAGGCGCTGCTTTCGCTCCTTCATTTGACGCGTAAACCGTCTGGTATGAATCACGGTGGCTTGCGTCAAGAGCGTTCTCTTTTATATAGGGAGGCAGCGGAATTATGCCGTTTTGCCTCAGGGTTTTCAGGAGCAAGCTTTCATCCATGTTAAATGACACTTCCGCTGTCTTTCCTTTCTTGGACAACACTGTCATCCTTATGTCATTGTCAAAAAACACCTCGCAGTTTTCAGCGGCCCTTCTCGAGTTCTTCATCATGACTTCCCATATGCTTCCTTCTTTTCTTCCGAGTATCAGTATCTCAATTTTTGCCCCTGTTTCTGTTTTTCCATAAAGCCTGGCAGGTATTACCCTGGTGTCATTTAGCACAAGGCAG
The DNA here is from genome assembly GCA_964398505.1 of uncultured Spirochaetia bacterium. Classification (GTDB taxonomy): domain Bacteria; phylum Oederibacteriota; class PGYV01; order PGYV01; family CAYNMZ01; genus CAYNMZ01. The sequence goes on along the minus strand of CAYNMZ010000001.1, from coordinate 48,449 downwards.
TCGCCGGCCGCCATATATCCGCCTATGTTATAAAAGAAATCGTGGGTCATCCTTCCTGTTTTCCTTTCAAGCACCAAAAGCCTGCATGCGTCCCGCTCAGAAAGCGGACGCTGCGCTATAAGCGCTTCAGGAACCTCGTAATCATAATATGAAAGGTCATAAATTTTTTTCATGGCCCGATTATATCATAAATTCCACGGTTGACACCGCATGCTTTGAAGCGTTAAAATAAATAAAATATTATCCGGGGAGGTTTTCATGAAAAAACTGTTTGCTTTGTTTTTTGCCCTTTGTCTGTGCCTGCCGGCTTTTGGCGCCGATATGTTCGGCCACATACCCTACAAAAGCGCGCAATGGAAGTCAAAAACCACTGTCGACGGGCCTGATGAAAAGTTCACTTTTGAGCAGTCTGTCTTTTACAGCAACAAAAAAATGCGCACTGAAGGCGATTTCGTGAACCGCGCCACAGGCGAAAAGGAGCCTCAGGTAACCATAATAGACTCAGAATACATGTATTCCTACAATCCCGTAAAAAAGCAGGGAATGAAATACTCGCTGAAGTCCGCTGGAAACCCGGCTGCTGTGGAAAGCGAGCAGGCAAAGTGCAGGGAAAGCGCCAAGAAAACAGGTTCGGAAAAAGTCGGCGGCGTAGTCTGCGACAAATATGAATACAGCTGTAAAATCGGCAACAGCAACGTAAAAATCACCGAATTCAGGGACAAGTCCGGTTTTGTAATCAAGACTGTGTCAAAAATGGATAATATAACCACCACTGTTGAAACAAGCGGCCTTAAAATAAACGCTTCCATACCTTCCTCAAAATTCTCGCCTGAAAATGGCGTAAAATTCATGGACATGGACAAAATGACCGGAAATGTGATGAAAATGATGAAGGACACGAAGGCAGCTTCCCCAAAAAACACGGTAAAAAAGACGCAAAAGCAGCCTGAAGATGAAGACGAAGCTGAAGGATCCGATGACGGTTCTGACGGGGAAGCAGGCCAAAAAATAATGAAAGACATGATGAAAGGCATGTTCGGCGAATGAAAATACTGCACATTGCCGCGTTTGCCCTGCTTTTTCCATTCTGCGTTTCAGCCGGCAGCGACGCAGCAGCCGGAAGCATGTTTTTCCCACAGCTTACGGCTCAAAAGCTTGACGACAGCCTGGTCATTTTGCCATATGATGTCACAAAAACCTCGCGTGTCTCCTATATTATACTCACGTATAAAAGGCCCCCTGACAGCGACATGGAAACCTGGGTGAGGCCTTTCAAGGAAAAATACGGCTCAAACACCCTTACCGCGCATTATTCAGTGGCCCTTGTGGGCGACATAGGCTTTTTAAACGGTATAATATTCAACGGCATGAAAGGCAGCGCAGTGCCGGAAATGAAGGAACATCTGCTTGTTTTTTTCGGGAACAAGGACCTTTATAAAAAGGAACTTTCTGCGCATGACGATTCCCTTATATACGCCTATGTCCTGGACCAAAAAGGCGCAATCAGGCTTTCTCTTTCTGGGAAAACTGCCGAAAAAAAACAGGTTGAAAGCGTTTTAAGCGCGGTTGACTCCCTTTTGCCTGCGAAAAAGACTCAAAAAAAGTCCAAATAGTCGGGCTTGTCGAAATCACGCCCTTTTGTTAAAATAACACGGTCTTAAACCGCCAAACAAGGAGCGTGTAAAGATGGGAAGCGTAAAGGAAGTTGAGATCCTAAGGCCGGCCGCCGATGACAGGGAAGGCGAGGGTGAATTTATTTTTTCAGACCGCTATTCCGTGTTTGACTGGGGTGAAATGCCGGACCATATAGACAAAAAGGGCGCTGCCCTGTGCACACTTTCCTCATATTTCTTCCATCTTCTTGAAAAAAACGGTATTAAAACGCACTTTTTGGGCCTTATGGAAAATGGCGTTCCCAAAAAATTCCATGACCTAAAATCTTATTCAAATAAGATGCGCGTAAAGGTCCTGCGTGTAATAAAACCGCCTTATGACAAGTCATCAAACAAATACGACTATTCGGAATACAAAAAAAAGCAGAAAAACTACCTTATCCCTCTGGAAGTAATTTACAGGAACAGCCTGCCCGAAGGGTCCAGCGTTTTCAAGAGGATAAGCAGCGGCTCTGCGACTTATCAGTCCCTCGGCCTTGACCATATGCCCGTTCCCGGGGAAAAACTTAAAATCCCGGTGCTTGATGTCTCAACAAAGCTTGAACATACCGACAGGTACATAGACTGGAAAGAAGCCCAGGAAATATCCGGTCTTTCTGACAGCGATATATCAAAGGTTAAAGACTTGATACTCAGGATAAACAGTATAATAACCGGCGTGTGCGAATCCGCGGGGATAACAAACGTGGACGGAAAGTTTGAGTTCGGCATAGACACATCCGGCGAAATAATCGTGATAGACGTGCTGGGCACTCCTGACGAGTGCAGGTTCATGTACGGAGATTTTCATATAAGCAAGGAATTCGCGCGGCGCTGGTACAGGAAAACCGCCTGGTACGAAGAAATAGAAAAGGCAAAGAAAGAAAACGGCAGCGACTGGAAAAAATCAGTCAAAAACCAGCCGCCAAACCTTCCTCCTGAAATGAAAAAACTGCTGTCTGACATGTATTTGGCAGTCACAAACGGCATAACCGGCAGGAAATTCTTTGATGTCCCCGAGTTAAAAGAAGTTATAGCGGGCCTGAAAAAATATGACGCTTAACCTGCCTTACAATGTCCTGCGCTTTAAGGAGCGCGTTTTCAGCAGGGTCATACCCTACCTGCACGGAGAGACGCTGCTTGACTCCGGATGCGGCCACGGCGAGGACGATGTCCTGCTGTCCGCGTACTTCAAGAAAATTCACGCCTGCGACATTTGCGAGGACCCTCTGTGGAAGGAGCGCGCCTCGGAAAAACTTGTATTTTCGGTCTGCGGCGCCGAGGACCTGAAATTTCCCGACAATTCCTTTGACACTGTGATTGAGCAAAACATGCTCCACCATGTGCAGAACCCTGAAAAGGCCCTCTCTGAAATGGTGCGCGTGTCAAAAAAAAGGGTGATCGCCCTTGAATGCAACAGGTACAACCCGCCCATGTACCTGAACATGGTGCTCATACAGAACCACCAGCATTTCAGCCAGAAACGTTTCAAGAAGCTTATTGAGTCGGCTGGCGCAAGTTTTGAGATAAAACATTTCTCAGCGCGCTGCCTTCCTTTCAAGAGCAAGGCAGTCACGGACTTTGGCGAAACAATCATGAACATGGCGGAAAAAATCCCACTTTACCGGCCTTTCCTTGAATACAACCTGGCCATAATCACAAAATGAAGGACAGGATATCGCGTCTCAGCGCGCGCGTCAATCCGGCTGAGTTCTTTTTCGTTTCAAATCCTGCGGATATTTTCTATCTTTCCGGATTTTCCGGGACTTTCGCCAGGATAGCGGTCACGCAAAAGGAGAGCTTCTTCATAACAGACTCAAGATACAGGGAGGAAGTTGAAAAATCCCCAATACCTTCGTCTTTTTGCGTTGTCATAACAAAAAACCTGATGAAAGACCTCAAAAAAATCACTTCAGCGCGGCGCAAGGCGCTTTTACCCGCTTCAACATCGCTGAAGGAATACCTTTCAATAAGGGAATTCGCGGGAATTTCCATAAGCTCCGAACTTGCTGAAATGCGCGCCATAAAGGACAGCGATGAAATAAGCCTTATCAGGAAGGCTGTTGAAATCAATGAACTGTCCCTGATGCACGCGGTTTCTGTTTTAAGGCCCGGCATTTCAGAAAAGGACTTAAGCCTTGAATTTGAGTATTTCGCGCGCAAGCACGGGGCAGACAGCGTTTCCTTCAGCCCGATCGTCGCTTTTGACTCAGGTTCGGCTGTTCCGCACCATAAAACTTCCGGTATAAAACTGGCAAAACCGGGCTTCATATTGATTGACGCGGGAGTCAGACACAAAGGCTACTGTTCTGACTTGACAAGGTGTGTCAGCTTCGGTATAATAGGAGCTCGCTTTAAGGAAGTGCAAAAACATTATAAAACCGTGCAGGAAGCCAAATCCGAAGCTGTAAAAGCCTATAAAAACGGCTGTTTTATCAGGGAAGCTGACCTGGCTGCCAGGATTTGCCTTAAAAAGAAGGGCGGTTTTGACAGGCTCTTTACCCATTCGCTCGGCCACGGCATGGGAATTGAGGTCCATGAGCCGCCATATGTGAACTCAAGGCAGAAAAAGAAATTCCGGGAAGGCATGATATTCACATGCGAGCCGGGCATATATATGGAAGGAAGGCTTGGCATCAGGATAGAGGACGATTACCTGATAACCCCGAAAGGGCCGGAAAAACTGGGAAAACTCCCGGACGGACTTATAATCGCAGGTTAAAAATTTTCAAGGAGGATTTTGGCATGCCGTCAGCAATGGAATTAAGGCCCGGGTCGCTTTTCAAGCACGAGGGCATCATTTACGAATGCGTTCATTTCCACCACGTACAAAGGCCCAGGCTCGCGCCGCTTGTGCGCATCAAGATGAAGAATTTCAAGCTTGGCACAAACGTGGAAAAGACCTTTTCCCCGGACGACAGGTTTGAGGAAGCGCCGGTGGAGGAGAAAAAACTGCAATTCCAGTATTCGCAGGGAGACACCTATCATTTCATGGACACCACAACCTATGACCAGTATGAGTTCAACGAAAAACAGGTTGGTGAACAGAAGAAATTTCTCAAGGAAGAAATGATGATTTCTATGCTCATAGCAGAAGGTGAAGTGCTCGGAATAAGCCTTCCCACAAAAGTGGATCTTAAAGTCACTTCCTCGCCCCCGGCTGTCAAGGGCGACACCGTATCAAACGCGAACAAAATTGCTGTGGTGGAAACAGGGGCCGAAGTCTCAGTCCCGATGTTTATAAAAGAAGGGGACATTATTAGGATTGATACAAGAACAGGAGAATATGTCGAACGGGTTAAAACCGCATAATCAAGGAGGGTAAAATGCCCAAAAAAGAGTCAAAACCTGTAAAATCAAAGATAGATTCCGAGGCTTTGAACCAGGCTGTTAAGATAATGGAAAAAGGCGACCTTTGCGAGCTCCTGTATGAGGACGGCTCAATAAAAATCCAGCTTAAAAAAGCCGGCTCAGTATCATTTACTCAAAATCCGGTTCAACCTTTATATCAGGCGCAGATGCCTGCTGTTGCGGCTCCGGCGGCTTTGCCGCAATCAGCAGCTCCCGCAGCTGCAGCAAAACCCCAGGAAAATCCGAACGAAGTATCTGTTAAATCCCCCATGGTCGGCACTTTTTACAGGGCTCCTTCGCCTGAAGCTCCGCCTTTTATAAACATAGGAGACAATGTGGAACCTGGCAAAACCCTGTGCATTATAGAAGCAATGAAAATAATGAATGAAATAAAGTGCGAGGTAAAAGGTAAGGTAAAAGAGATCCTTGTGGAAAACGCTCAAGCAGTTGAGTTTAATCAGCCGATAATCATTATCGAAAAAATATAAAACCGGTGCAAATTTGTTCAAACGCATACTTATAGCAAACAGAGGAGAAATAGCGTTAAGGGTAATACGGGCCTGCAAAGAGCTTGGCATTGAGACTGTGGCTGTTTTCTCCGAGGCTGATGAGCATTCACTGCACGTAAGGTACGCTGACCATGCAGTATGCATAGGCCCCGCCCCTTCAAAAGAAAGCTACCTTAACATACCGTCCATAATTTCAGCGGCAGAAATAACCGATTCAGAAGCCATACATCCGGGATACGGATTTTTGGCGGAAAACGCTCATTTCGCCGAGCTCTGCGGGCAATGCAATATTAAATTCATCGGGCCTTCGCCTGAAGCCATACGGGCCATGGGAGACAAAGCCCAAGCCATAGCAACCGCTGTCGCACACAAAGTCTCAACGGTTCCCGGCTCAGGTAGGATACTGCGCGATGAAAACGATGCCGTTGAAATTTCAAAAAAAATAGGCCTTCCTGTAATGCTGAAAGCAACTGCCGGCGGCGGCGGACGCGGTATGAGGATTGCGCATACCGAACTTTCATTAAGGACAGCTTTCAAGACAGCGAGCCAGGAGGCTCAGACAGCCTTCGGAAACCCCGCAATATACCTTGAAAAATATATAGAGGAACCTCGGCACATAGAAGTACAGATAATGGCCGATGTTCACGGCAACTGCGTAGCCCTTGGGGAGAGGGATTGTTCCGTGCAGAGAAGACATCAGAAACTTGTGGAAGAATCTCCCTCGCCTATGATAAACGAAAAAACCAGGCATGAAATGTGCGCCATGGCAATAAGACTGGCCAAAGCCGTAAAATACGAGGGCGCAGGCACAATAGAGTTCATAATGGACAAGTACGGCCATTATTATTTCATGGAAATGAACACAAGGATACAGGTTGAGCATACTGTCACCGAGGAAGTCACGGGCTTTGATCTTATTAAAGAGCAAATAAAAGTCGCGGCCGGACAGAGGATGACTATCCCCGGACACAAGGACATAAAGCTTCGAGGCCATTGCATAGAGTGCAGAATAAACGCTGAGGATCCTGACAATAATTTCTGCCCGTCGCCAGGCACAATTACCGAGTACAATGTTCCCGGCGGACCCGGTATCAGGGTGGACACGCACGTTTATAAAGGTTACAGGATTCCTCCTTACTATGACTCAATGGTGGCAAAAATACTTGCGCGCGGCAAGGACAGGGCAGAGGCCATCTCAAGGATGAAAAGGGCGCTTGACGAATTTGTGATAGAAGGGATAAAGACCACAATACCTCTTCACAGGAAAATACTGGAAAACGAAAACTTCATATCCAATAATTATTCAACAGCATTTATTGAAAAAATGGAAAAGGAAAAACAATAGTGCCAGAGGTGGAAAATGCCCGTTGATAAAAACGAGACAGGCAACATTAAAATATCTGACGAGGCCATATGCACGATAGCGGCCATAGCCGCCAAGTCGGTTGACGGAGTAGCCGGCCTTGACGGCGGAACTATGGCCAACATATCTGAAATGATAGGCGTAAAAAAAGCAGGAAAGGGAGTAAAAGCCGAGATGGGTCCCGAGTCTGTTTCAATAGAGATAAATATTATAGTTAAATTCGGGGCGGAAATTGCGGATGTAGCTGCCAATGTCCAGGATGCTATAAAAGAAAACATAGAAAAAATGACAGGGCTTAACGTTGAACAGGTCAATGTAAATATAAACAGTGTCAGCATAAATAACGTTATGGCAGGGGAATAACCCCGCAAAACCAAGGAGGATTTTTTTAATGAAAATATTCAACCGCATACTTCTGGGCATCACGGTTTTCCTTTTCGCCTTTTTCGGCATATTTACTGCCTCCATATCAATAAGTAGCACAGCCAACAAGCTTTGGCTGCAGTGGGTGCAGACACTTGCTAATTACCTGAACCAGTCCATGCCTGCCAGGATTTCGCTTCTTTCCTTCGGCATATTTCTTCTGGCTATCGCAATTTTGACCGTTATAGCCAATATAGAAAGCAAGCGCAGCGAAAGGACCGTGGTCCTGCAGTCTCCCCACGGTGAAATCCTTGTGTCCCTTTCAGCAATAGAAGATTTTTCAAAGGTGGTAAAAAATGAAATAGATGCAGTAAAAGAAATTAAGGGAAGGGTCCTTTCCAAGAGGAAGGGCCTGACTGTCATAGCCAAGGTGACGCTGTATTCCGATAAGGCAGTGGCCGAAACCACGCAGGCCATACAGGAATCCATAATCCGTTACATACAATATACTCTCGGAATTGAGGCGCCTGTTAAGCCAACCGTAATAGTAAGCAAGATAGCGTACAGGTCGTCCGGGGAAGAGGCAAAAAATGGGTAATGATTTCCTGAAACTGCTGTTCATGCATTTTGGCAAGACAGCCGGTGTCATACTCGGCTTTTTGCTGGCCATATCCCTGATATTTTTAAAGCCCTTAAACACCCTCCTTATCATATGTCTTGTCGTCCTCGGGTTCATAGTTGGCAAGTGGATTGACGAGGGAGTCTCTATAAAAAAATTCCTTAAAAACCTGCTGGACTCAATAAGTGAAAACAAATGGCGCCAGTAGGGAATTGTCCGCGTTAATTGACGCGAACACAAACCGTGCAAAGGAAGGCCTGCGCGTCTGCGAGGACATAGCCCGTTTTATTCTTAAAAACAAAAGACTTTCATCTGTCCTGAAAAACCTGCGCCACGGCATTGACGCCTCGCTTCCCTTAAGCTACGCCAAGCTCCTTGACGGAAGGGACAGTGAAAAGGACGCAGGCCGGAGGATAAAATGCGCGGCTGAATTTAAAAGACATTCCCTGCGTGAAGTGCTCGCCTCTAATTTCAAGCGCAGCCAGGAATCCCTCCGGGTGCTTGAGGAAATAATAAAACTGTATTCCCCAAAAAGCGCCGGCCTCTTCAAGGAACTGCGCTATAAGTCATATACCGCCGAAAAAACCGTAATGTCCTTTTATGACAAAAAAAATTGACCTTTCTCTTTATCTCATACTGGACTATGATTACCTGCGCCTGACAAAAAGAAGTATTTTATCAGTGCTGCTGCCTGCCTTAAAAGCTGGAGTAACAGCCGTCCAGTTACGCTGCAAGAACCTTGATACAGCGCAATTTTTAAAACTGGCAGGAAAAACTTTAAAGTTTACCAGGCGCGCGGGCGTCCCTCTTATCATAAATGACAGGCCCGACATAGCGGCAAAATGCCGTGCTGACGGCGCTCACGTGGGGCTTGATGACACGCCTGTCCACGAAGCAAGGAAAATAATCGGAAAAAATCGCTTGCTCGGGGTTTCCGCCTCAACATATGCAGAAGCCATGTCAGCTGACAGCCTTAAGGCAGACTATATAGGGCTCGGCCCTGTCTTTAAGACCGAAAACAAGGATAAAAAACCCCTGTCATTGGCGGCGCTGCGCAGGCTCCTAAAAAAACTGAAAACCCCCGTGGTTGCAATAGGCGGTATAAAGGAGTATAATATTTTAAAATTAAAAAAATGCGGCGTTAAAAATTTCTGTTTCATTTCAGAAATATGCGGCAGCCGCGATGTTTTCACAAAGGTAAAAAAACTCAAGGAGCTCATAAATGACCCAGCTTGAAGCAGCCAAAAAAGGCGTAATAACGGACGAGATGAAGGAAGCGGCGGCAGCGGAAAACATTCCTGAAAAGGAGCTCTTGTCGCTTATTGCCTCCGGTGAAGTAGTCTTACCTTTCAACAAAAACCATAAAAACACCAGAAGCGTTGCGATAGGAAGAAAAATGCGCGTAAAGGTCAACGCGAACATAGGAAGCTCTGCTGACGTGTGCGACCTAAACACCGAACTGTTGAAGTTAAAGACCGCCGTGGAAGCCGGCGCTGACGCGGTCATGGACCTTTCCACAGGAGGAGACATAAGCTCGATACGCCGCGAGATAATAAAAAATTCCCCTGTGCCCATAGGCACTGTCCCGATTTACCAGGTAATGGTTGAGGTAATAAAGGACAGGAAAATGATGCATAAAATGACCGCTGACGACCTTTTTTCAGCCATTGAGCAGCAGGCAATGGAAGGCGTGGATTTTGTGACAGTGCATTGCGGAATAACAAGGCATTCTGTAGACGCGCTCCGTTCTCAGGGCAGGCTGCTTGACATAGTGAGCCGCGGCGGCTCCATGCTGGCTGTATGGATAATAAAAAACAACAAGGAAAACCCGCTTTTTTCGGACTACGACAGGCTGCTTGACATAGCTTACAAATACGACCTGACCCTGTCCCTCGGCGACGGCATGAGGCCCGGCTGTCTTGCTGACGCGACAGACAGGGCGCAGATACAGGAGCTGATAACCTTGGGCAGCCTTGCCAGGCGCGCCTATGAGAAAAACGTGCAGGTTATGATAGAGGGCCCGGGCCATGTGCCCCTGAACGAAATAGAGACAAACATGAAAATCCAGAAGAAACTCTGCAATAACGCGCCTTTTTATGTGCTTGGCCCGCTTGTGACAGACATCGCTCCCGGCTATGACCACATTACCTCTGCCATAGGCGGCGCGCTTGCCGGCTATCACGGCGCTGATTTTCTCTGCTATGTCACTCCCGCTGAACACCTGAAACTGCCTGATGTTAATGATGTCAGGGAAGGCGTCATTGTGTCCAGGATAGCGGCGCATGCAGCTGACATTGCCAAGGGCTATCCGGGCGCCATAGCGCGTGACAATGAGATGGCAAAAGCGAGGAAAAACCTTGACTGGGACAGCCAGCTTAAGCTCGCCATAGACCCTGAAAAAGCCAGGAAAATGAGGGAAAGCTGCATGCCCAATGACAGCGAGGTTTGCACCATGTGCGGCGAGCTTTGCGCCATAAGGGAACTTAAAAACGCCGTAAGCAACCTTTAACCTACTGCTTGTATATTATTGAAATGCTGACGCCTGCAGCCACATAGCTTGTAAGTCCCTGCAGAACCCAGGTCAAAAGAAGGTTTGTATTGAACTTGCCCGCGACTATGTGTAGTATCATGGGCTGATGCACCATTATGAGCCATACTATGAACCCCCAAAAAACGCCCTTGAAAATCCCGCTTCCCGGCAGGCCGTTCGCGATCATTGCGTAAAAAAAGGCCATTATAATGCCTGAGCCTATGTTAAGCAAAAGTAACTTGTAAAACCATTTCATTGATATTGTTTCCTTGAAAAGTTTTGAAATTGAAGGGTCTGATATAGAGCCTGTATAATGGTAAACAAGGCTTACAACAAGGAAAAGAATAAATCCGGCCACAATTCCCGCCATCAGCATCCTTAATGTCTTGTCCATTTTTCACCCCTAAAATTAATTTTCAGTTAATTTATGGTATCACAATGCCAAAGAAAAAGTCAAACTGTTTTAACTGTTTTAACTGTTTTAACTGTTTTAAAGCGCGGAATTTTGGTTGCATACTGTCTTTTTTCTCTCTTTTTTTTTCTCTCTTTTTTCTCTTGACTTTTAACCATAATTTAATCTATAATATGCCAATTAATATAAAGGGTTTATTAGGGTTCTCCACAAAATAACTGCAGATAAAGAAGCTATTTACATAACATATGGAATAATTCTTTCTAAAAAACAGAAAGGGCGGTGATTAAGGGCCAAAAAACTGTTTTAAGATTTCCGAAACACAAAATCTTAAGGAGGAAATTCGCATGAAAAAGGCATTAGCTTTAATCGCAGTTGTATTAATGCTGTCATCCGCGGTTGTTGCGTCTCCAGCAGGTCTCATTGGGCTCGGCGGTACGCCTGTCCAGCTCACAAACCTTGAGGAAAACGCTCTCATCAACCCGGCTCTTCTCGGCGGATTCGCGAACAAGGTTGTCATCGGAATTGAAATCCCGGTACCTGCCGGAACCGCCGCGTCGGGCATGATCATCACGAACATAGGGCCCGGAACACTGCTCGTTGGAGCCGGCAACAGGGCTTTCGGATCAGTTGATTTTCTCTCAGTCGGCACAAGCTACAACGTTCCTTCCACAACATTCAACCTGGGCTATGCTCTCGGCCTTGACAAGAACATCAGCGTCGGCCTTTCAGTAGGATACGGCGTTGACAACGATACAGAAAAGGCCCTGCGCGCGGGCGGAGTTGAGCTTGACGGCGGCGATGAAACAAGCACAAACAGAACAATTTTTAGGATAGCAGCAGGCGCGTCGCTTGATGTAGGAATCCCTCTTGACGCGTCCCTTTCAGTGGCTCTTCCGGGATATTACACCGAAACCAAAGACTATGTAGGCACAACAGAAGACCTGGGCTCAAACCCCAAGACAACGTTTAACGGCCTTGACTTCGCGCTTGACGCAAAGACAGAGCTTGCAGGCCTTATGCTTGCTTTAAACCTGACTCTTTCTTCGCTTCAGTACCAGTCAATCACGTGGTTAAACACTGACGCTGATGATGACCCTGAAACACATGTCATTTCCACAAGCGATGACAGCTCCATGGACATCAGCTTAATCGCAGGCAAGAAAATTGAAGCTTCAAAGACGCTGAATGTGCTCTTAAGTTCAGGGCTTAACATCAAGACAAACGGCGCCTACAAGGCAGTGACAGAAGACAAGATTGCTGATACAAAGACATACACCAATGCTGACGGCAGCTCGGAAATGGAAATTGCAATACCTTTCACGCTTGCTGTCGCTGTTGACCTCGGCAAGATCTGGACAATCTCAAATGACAATCTCTCGGCCACGGTCGGCATAACCAAGGAAGTCATCGTTGTAAATAACTACACGAACAAGACTCTTGACCTGACCGAGGATGATCCGTACACAGCTGACCCGACAGACCTTTCACAGGGCAGCAGCACTTGGAACAATTCACCGGTTGTCGGCGCTGTCGGCATCGTGTGGGAACTCGGCGAATCAAAGGTTTGCGCATCAGCAGGAGCGAAATATCTCAACGGTTCACTTGAGCCGACTGCCGCGCTTGACTTCAACTACGCCTGGAAATAAACAAGATATAAGTAAAGGCTTTAAAACCCGGCCGCATATTCGCGGCCGGGTTTTTTTGTTTAGTTTCCGTAATATCCGGTAGTATCGGATATTACGGAAACTTATACCCGAGCGATTATCATTGAGCTTATCGCGAGCGGTATTTTATTGTTATATTCGTTGCCATCAATTTGTTTTTCAATTTACCATTATCACCCCGAGTTCTTCCAATACGATTTGTTCAAAAATCCTGAATTAACCAGTATTCCCAGAATTACCCAAGAATTACCCCATTACCCACCATTACCCATTATTACCATTACCCATTTTTGCTGTTGCAAATAAATGTATTTATGATATAATATCCACAGTATATTTATGTGTTTTTTTGATTTTTTAAAGCATTGTGCCTAACATGTTGATAATTATGTTATTTATATGTTGAAAATTGCTTTTTTGCCTTTTAAATAAGGCTTTTAATTGTGTATAGTTTATGTGTAAAATATCGGTGAGTATTGTGGAAAACGTCTTAAAACTGCGTTTTTATATCATCAGGAGGGTTGGCAGTATAAATGTCAGCTGAAAACGACAGGATAAACAGCATTCTTGAAAAAATAAAGACTGAAAACAACAACTTGCAGCTCTGGCTGGACAAGTCAGAAGCCAATTACAGCGAGAATGACAAAGTCTTCACTCTTGAAGTTCCGGACCCTCTTCACAAAAAAACAATCACAGCCAAGTATACTGACGACATTCTTGTCTTTCTGCGTAAATACCTGGACCCTGCCGTGACGCTTTCAATAGAAGTTAAGAAGGAACTGGCCAAAAAAGATTACTCCCCGAAAATCACAATAAAGGAACAGCAGATACAGCTGCCGCTTGACTCCAAAGCCGAGTCCATCCCCTACCTTAATACAAAGTACAAGTTTGATAACTTCATTGTCGGGGATGCCAACAGGTTCGCGCACGCTGCCTGCAGGGCTGTTGCCGAGGCTCCGGGCCAGACATACAACCCGCTCTTCATTTATGGGGGCGTCGGCCTTGGCAAAACGCATCTTCTGCACGCGATAGGGAATTACCTGTACGAGCGGTCTCCTTCTTCCAGGATACTTATCACAACAGCGGAAAAGTTCCTGTTTGAGCTCGTCCAGAAAATACGCGAGAACAAAACTGACGAGTTCAAGGAAAAATACCGGAGCGTCGACCTCCTGCTTGTGGACGACATTGAGTACCTGCAGAAAGGCGTTCAGGCCAGGGAGGAGTTTTTTCACACCTTCAACGACCTTTACAACCTCAACAAGCAGATAGTGGCCACGTCCGATTCACCTCCGCAGGAGCTTAACATAGAGGACAGGATAAAATCCCGCCTATCAGCCGGTATCATAGTTGACATACAGCCGCCTAATTTTGAGACTAGGGTCGCGATATTAAAGCAGAAAGCGGCCGAGCTTAACAAGCATGTTCCCGAAAATGTCATAGGTTACATAGCTGAGCATGTGGACAACAATGTCAGGTACTTAAGCAGCACGCTGCTTACCCTGACGGCCATTGCCGCCCAGAACAGCGGGGAAATAACCCTGGACCTTGCCAAGCAGGCTATCAAGACCACGAACCCGTCATTTGAGGCCGTAAAAAAGATCGGCATAGACCTGATACAGCAGATCGTGGCTGATTACTTCAACATAAAAATACAGGACCTCTCCTCAAAAAAGCGCCCGGAGAACATAGCTACCGCGCGCCAGATAGCAATGTACATAACAAGGCAGCTTACGGATTACTCCCTGGTGCAGATCGGGCAGTATTTTGGCGGCAAGGACCACACCACGGTAATGCACGCCAATGAGAAAATAGAAAAACTTATAAAATCCGACGATAAGTTCAAAAATACCGTGGATGAGCTCATTGCAAGGGTAAAAAAATAGGCATTGTCAGCAACATGTAGGCAACCATGTGCGCAATATGTTGAAAAACAAGGCGCATTCAGTTTCTAAGCTTTAATTGTGCAAAAGACGGCTAAAATGTTGACAAGAACCGCGGATTCCGGCTTATATTAACATTTAAGTATCATAAGTAACCCTTTATTTAAAAAGGGTTAAATGTATTATCAAGGTTATTAACAGTACAAGAACAGCAGCAGCAATGTATATTAATATATCAATTGTTTTTATTGTATATAAAATAATGTGGAGAACACATTAAAAAAGGAGGCATTATGAAGATAAAGACAAATAAAAAGGAAATCCTTGACTCCCTGCAGATCGCCCAGTGTTTTATACCAGCGACATCCACCCTGCCGTTGCTTTCAAACATACTTTTTGAGGCAGAAGGGGATACCCTGAATTTTTCAGCCACTGATATGGACATGTCGGTAAAGATAAAATGCAGGGTAAGCAAGGTTGAGGAACCAGGAAGGACAACCATACCCAGGAAGATTGTGTCGCTTATCAAGGAATTTACGGATGATGAAATAAAAATAGAGTCGGATAAAAACGACAATATAAAGCTTCAGTGCAAGAAATCCTCATACAGGATACCCGGCCTTCCGGCAGAGGATTTCCCTCTTTTACAGGCTGAAGACAAAAAACTTGAGTCAATCACCATGCCGCAAAAACAGCTGAAGGAAATACTTAAAAACATATCATACGCCGCGCTTAAGGACACTTCAAAAAGGAATTTAAACGGTGTGTTTTTCAAGTTTGAGGGAAATACAGTGGAGGCTGTTGCCACTGACGCGCACAGGCTGGCTTTCTATAAAAAGGAAATGAAAAAATCGGTAAAGGCCAAGTTCAGCTACATAATACCCTTAAAAACCATCAATGAAGTGGCCAGGATAATAGAAGGGAAGGACGACAAGGATATAGAGATTAATTTCTACGGCAAGGTTGTTGAATTTAAGCTGGATAATATAGACATAATATCAAGGATAACTGACGAGAATTACCCGAATTACAGCCAGGTGATACCAAAGGAATTCGGGATGACAGCCGTTGTTTCAAAGGCTGAGATGGAAAGCTGCATACGCAGGGCCTCGACAATATCCAGCGACAAGGCGAGGATAGTGATTCTGAAATTTGAAAAGGACAAGATGTTCATAAACGCGCAGGCACAGGACGAGGGCGAAGCTTATGAGGAAATTGACGCCAAGTACGACGGCGAGCCCATTGAGGTGTCCTATAACGCCTCGTATCTCATGGACGTCTTGAAAGTGACGGAAACGCCGGAAGTTGAGATCAAGCTGATAAGCTCCATGAACCCCGGCGTTATAAAACCCGCGGGCGATGAAAGCTTTATTTATGTGGTTATGCCGATAAGGAAATGACGGTGGCAAAACGCGGCGAGCGCCATAAAGCGCCGTTTTTGAACGGCAGGAATTAAAAAATACAGGAGAATTATAAAAACATGGACGAAAAACCCCTACAGCCTCCGACGGCCGTAAAAGTTGTGCCAGCCCCGATAGAGGAGCAGATGAAAGTTTCATACCTTGATTATTCAATGAGCGTCATTGTGGGAAGGGCGCTGCCGGATATCAGGGACGGTCTAAAGCCCGTGCAAAGAAGGATAATTTACACCATGTATACAATGGGGCTCCATTACAACAAGCCCTACAGGAAATCAGCAAAGATTGTCGGCGAAGTCATGGGTAATTACCACCCGCACGGCGATAAGGCCATTTACGACACTATGGTCAGGATGGCGCAGGATTTCACGTACAGGATGCCGCTTGTGCAGGGCCAGGGAAACTTCGGCTCAATTGACGGAGACCCGCCCGCGGCAATGCGTTATACAGAGGCAAGGCTGGCAAAAATATCAGAGGAGTTAATAACGGATATAGACAAGAATACGGTTGAATTCATCCCAACTTATGACGAATCAAACACAGAACCTGTAATTTTTCCTGTAGGGTTTCCGCATCTTCTTGTGAACGGCTCTTCCGGCATCGCTGTAGGCATGGCCACAAACATACCCCCCCACAACCTGACCGAGGTAATTGACGCGGTTATTTTCAGGCTTGAAAATTTGGAAAAGAAAAATGTTATAGATGACATATTAAAGATAATAAAGGGCCCGGATTTTCCGACAGGCGCTTATATAATCGGCATGGAAGGAATAAAATCCGCTTATAAAACGGGCAGAGGCTCCGTTACTATGCAGGCAAAGGCGAAAATCGAGGAAAAAAAGAACGGCAGGCAGCAGATAGTGATAACCGAGCTGCCTTACATGGTAAACAAAGCCGCGCTTATTGAAAGTATTGCCGATCTTGTCAGGGACAAGAAGATAGAAGGTATAACGGGATTGAGGGATGAATCTGATAAGGACGGCATGAGGGCGGTAATAGAGATAGGCAGAAACGAAAATCCTGAGATAGTTCTAAACCAGCTTTACAAACATACAAGCTTAAGGACCACTTTTGGAATAATATTTCTTGCCCTTGTGAATAATAGGCCTAAGATATTAAATATACAGGAGTTTGTAGATAATTTTATAGAGTACAGGAAGGAAATAATAATACGCAGGGCAAAATTCGAGCTTGACAAGGCTGAAAAAAGGGCTCACATACTTGAAGGCCTAAAAATTGCGTTAAAATATCTTGACAGGGTTATAAAGCTTATACGCGCATCAAAAAGCGTTGAGGACGCGAAAAAAGGGTTAATTGAGAGTTTTGAGCTTACCGAGATTCAGGCGCAGGCAATACTGGACATGAGACTGCAGCAGCTTACGGCACTTGAAATTGAAAAGATAAACGCGGAGTATGACGAACTGCAGAAGCTGATAAAGAGTTTAAAGGAGCTTCTCGCAAGCGAGAAAAAAATATTCGCGCTTATGGCCGGCGAGCTTGAAGAAATAAAGAAAAAGTACGGCGACGCGAGGCGCACGGAGATAATACAGAGGGAAAAGGAACTTTCCGTCGAGGACCTGATACAGGAAGAGGATATGGTTGTGACCATAACCCACGCCGGATACATCAAAAGGACACCGGTTTCCATGTATAAGGCGCAGAAAAGGGGCGGAAGGGGAATAATTGCCATGGACACCAAGGATGAGGATTTCGTGGAGGACCTTTTTGTTTCAAATACCCATGAATACCTTATGTTTTTCACTTCCAAAGGGCGTTGCCATTGGCTGAAAGTTTACGAAATACCAGAAGGCGCGCGTAACACAAGGGGGAAAGCAATAGTAAACCTTTTAAAGCTTGAGGAAGGCGAAAAGATAGCGGCCTACGTCTCTGTAAAGGAATTCAAGAACGACAGGTACCTGATGATGGTGACAGAAAGCGGGCTTGTAAAAAGGTCAAACCTTGAGCTTTTTTCCAATCCCAGGTCAGGCGGCATAATAGCGATAGGGCTCAACGACGGCGATTCCCTGATTGAGACCAAGATAGCCGGCGAAAAGGACGAGCTTTTCATCGCCACCCGGGAAGGCATGGCAATAAGGACAAAGGTGAAGGACTTCAGGGAAATAGGAAGGACAGGCATGGGCGTTAAGGGGATTACTCTTTCCAAAAAGGACAAGGTTGTCAGCATGACAGTTTTACCTGCGGATGAAAAGAATAGAACACTTCTTACAGTGACAGAAAACGGTTTTGGCAAAAGGACCAAGGTTTCCGAGTACAGGATGCAGAGCAGGGGCGGCAAAGGATTAATAAATATAAAAGCAACGGAAAAAACCGGGCAGGTTGTTTCGATCAAGCTGGTTGATGATACTAATGAGCTTATGATAATAACGACGAAGGGAACGCTTATCAGGACAAAAGTCGCTGATATAAAGACTATAGGACGTAATACCCAGGGCGTAAGGCTCATCAAGCTTAAGGATGCGGAAAAGGTGAGTGCTGTGGCCAGGATAGCAGAGGAAGAAGAAGAAAAGGAAGAGGAATAATCGGGCCAAGCCGCCCGGGGAGGACTTATATGAAAAAAGGAGAGCTTACATTCTTACTGATAATAGCGGCCCTGATACTTACGGGAGTTCCGGCAGGGCTGTTTTATTATTATGACAACGCCAGGATGGCGCAGCTTAACGCCATTAACGCAAAAATTATGTGGGCTGAAAATCAGAAGGAAGTTGAGGTTATAAAGGCTCAGGTTTCAGGAAAGCTTGAACAAATTGCGCAGTTCATTGAGACTCTGTCTGAGAAAAATATAAAGCAGAAGTATTCACCTATCATTGAAGACCGCATAATAAAGAATTACAGCTATTCAAAGCAGGAAGCCATAGAAAAAATAAGGGAACAATTTCAGAAGAACGCAAAGCAGTCAGAGGACGGCCTTGCCCTTCTATTTAAGAATGGCAATGTCCTTTCCGCGAACAAGCCAGAATTACTTAAGCTTTCGTTCAGGGGAAACACAAAATTTCTTCAGGCGATTCCTTCACAAAAGATGACAAGGGATATAGATTTTTCCGGAGGAACAGCGGAATTTTTCGTGCCTATCATTGACACTAAGGACAGGCTTGTATCGGTGCTTTATGTAAGGAAAAATATTGATCAAGCCACAAAAAAGGTCCGCGCTGACAGGCAGTCTGCCGGCGGTGTTAATATGATAATAGATACTTCCGGAAGCGTGCTTTTAAGTACTGAAAAGGCAAAGGAAGGCGTTGAAAGTGTAGCAGGCCTGGCTGACATAAAACCCGTTCTTGAGGATGACGGAACCAGTGAAGGTATAAAAGAAGGCAATTATGCCGGGAAAAAGGGACTTTTTGGCTACAAAAAATCGTCTTCTACAGGTTTAATTGCCTGCGTTTTTACTCCTTATGATGATTACGCTTTCATGAAGAAAAAGACAAAACAGATTGAGTCAAGCTTCATGGACATCAAATTTATAATACCGGTTTACGGAATAATCGCGTTTGCTTTTATAATAGGTCTTGCGCTGTTGCTTTATTCTGTATCGTTGCCTTTTACACCACTTAATAGAATAGTCAAGGCGCTCACCAGGATAGACGAGGAAAGTTTCCAGGACATGCTGCCTAAGGAACGTTCAGGCGATTATAGGAAGTTGATAGACTCACTTATTATATTAAAAGGCAGGATAAAAGCTGCCGAGGAAAAGTCGTATAAGCTTTCGCAGATGTCAAAGGAACTTGAGGAGGAGCTTTCAAGGGAGGCTTCCAGGGCTGACGCGGAAATATCACAAGTAAGGGACGCGTTGAAAATCGCTGAGAACACTAAAGCTTCTCTTGAGGAAAAACTTCAGAAAATAACGGAGCAAACAGAGTCTGAGAAAAAAGCCCTGCAAAAAAGGGCCGAGACGGAGAAAGCGGTTCTTGAGCAGAAGATATCTGTTCTTCAGAAAGAGACAGAGCAGTTAAGGCAGGAAGCAAAGAAGTCATCGGACGTAAAAGTACCGTTTGAAAAGGAAAATATGAGGATGGATTCGGTGCTTATGATGAATACCGAACTTAAAGGCGTACTTTCGGTCATAAAAACTTATATATCTTCGGTACTGGGCGGTGAAGGCAAGATTACAGACGCACAGCAGCAGTTTCTTGGCGTGGTAATTAACAAGTCAGCAAGGCTTGAAAGGCTTATAAACGACCTGACAGAACTTGCAAAACTGGAAAAAGGTGACATAAAGGCCGTAAGCCAGCCAGTGGAAATAAACAACATAATACAGGATATTGTTTTCGCGATACAGCCGCAGGCTGATATAAAGAAAGTTGAACTGAAAGTTAATTTTTCACCTTCGCTTCCGACGGCTTTCGGTGACCCTGCCAGGCTGTCAAATGTCATAAACCAGATTTTAAACCAGTCAATAAAAGTCTCGCCAAGGGGAGGGCAGGTCATTGTTGAGACGAGGGAAGCGGGCGATGATGTCCAGGTGAGAATAAGCGATTTTGGAATGAGCATGCCGCAGGCAAAAGCTGCGGCACTATTCATAAATTTTCATGGCCCGGAATCGGTGGCTGGCCCGGAATTTGTAAATACAGGCCTGAGATTCCCAATATTAAAGGCTGTTGTGAACAGTATGGCCGGGGAAATATGGGTTGAATCCGAGATAGGAAAAGGAAAAACATTTGTAATATCCCTGCCGAAAAAACAGGGTAGCAGGGCATCAAAACAGGAGTCAAGGCCCGGCCTTGAGTCAAAACCGGAGATTCAGATAAAGCCGGCGGCAGAAACGGTAAAGCCGGATTTTTCCGCCGCGGCACCGGCGGCTCCTGCTCAGATCAAGCCTGCAGAAAAACAGCCTGAAAAGGCCGTGCCTACAGTGACGGACATATTAAACCTTGATGTTCCCGTTGTTGAGAAGAAGAGGGAAATGCCGGGAAGCTCAGTGAAGGTTCCGGAAGAACTTTTAAAGACGCAGACGCAGCCGAAAAAAGAGCAACCGCTGCCGCCGCTTCCGGACGAACTGCCGCCGCTTCCGGACCTTGAGGATGACAAGGGGTCGGACATTATAAAGTAGAAAGGCCGGTGAAACATTGAGAAAAAGCGCGGCTCTACTCCTTTTTTTATGGCCTGCCTGGCTGTTTGCAGCGGTTGAGACTCATGTGTCAGGGAGCATTGACAGGAGCGAGAACTGGACAGCATCCAGGTCTCCGTACATAATTGAAAATACGGTTACAATCGGGCCGAGGGGTTTTTTGACAATACATCCCGGTACTGTCGTGAAATTTAAGGAAGCCGGGAAAATAGAGGTGAAAGGCGCGCTTTACGCCAGGGGGGAACCCGCGAACCCGGTGAGGTTCATACCTTTTGACGGTGAGAGTTTTTATGAGGGACTGGTGTTCAAGGGAAAGTACAAGAATACCCTGGAATTTTGTATTGTTATACGTGGGGCTGTTGCCTCGGAAGGTTCTCCTATAATACTGGCGAACAACTATTTCGCCAACGCCACAGGCGTGCTTCTGGGTAATTTCGCTGAAGCCTCTGTGAGGGACAATGTGTTTTACGGGTGCACTTACGGAATATACGCCGGAGGAAAGCACGCTAAGTTTATTGCCGAAGGCAACAATTTTATAAGGAACAGGTTCGCAGTATACCTGAACGAAGCGGAAAAGCATGGCAGTATAATAAGGAAAAATAATTTCATTGAAAACAGGATTTCGCTTACGAATTTTACGCCTGATTCTGTTGAAGCAAAAGACAATTACTGGGGTACTGACGACGACGCGTCGGTTGCAAAACAGATATTTGACAGGAAGAATAACTCAAAGGTTGGTGAGGCGGTTTTCAGGCCCTATGAAAAAAGAAAACTGGACCTTTATGCTCATCCTGACGCATTTTCCTCGCTTTTGAGGATATACCTTAACTTAAAAAGGCCGGATGAGGAGCCTGCGAGGGTGTCAGGAGGCTTTGGAGGAAGTTTCATATATATAATTGCGCCTGCTGCTGTGGCAAATGAGTCGCAAATGGGCTGGGGCACCAGGGCTGAATTCACTTTTAACATAACAGGCGCTTTTAAGGGAGGGGTGGAGGCGGAGCTGGCTTCGGCAAACGGCATGAAAGAAGGGCTGTATGAGTTTAATTTCAAGATGTCGCAGTTCCTTGCGACCTTTTACGCGTACATGGGATATAAAAAGAACGTATTTTTTGTTCCGTTCGCTAAAGCAGGGGCCGGAGTCGGGCTTTTGTCTTATGAACGAAAGTATTTTGACAACAGCCCCTCGGAAAAGTACAATTCAATAAATTTCGCGGGGCTTGGAGGGCTGGGTTTTGAGTTCTTTGCCACAAAAAATATTTCAATAAAGGCTGAGGCCGTTTATAACTGCACGGTGGATAAAAGGGGCGCGGTTATGTACCCAATGGCGGCAGTATCCTCGTGCGTATATTTTGACACGCCTCTTTTTGTGAATGAAAAATGAAGCATATCAGTCAGTATGTAAGCGCTTTTTTAAAAAAGTCAGGGTTGAATCAAAGGCATGAGCTTGGAACGCTTGTTGAAAAATGGCCGGAAATTGCGGGTGATTACGCGAAAGGTGCGGTGCCATTTAAACTGGACAAAAAAAAGCTCTTTATAGAAGCCGACAACAGCGCTGTTTTAAACGAGCTTTCTTACAGGAAAAAGCAGATAAAGATTTCGGTAAACAGGATGCTGGGAAGGGAAGCCGTAGGTGATGTAGTGCTCAGGCTGAAACAATGATGCCGCTTCATATAGGAGACAATATTGTACTTGACAGCAAAGGTATAATAGGTATTTTCAGCGGCATTGAACGGAACAAAGAGTTTCTGGATATGGCCGGCAGTAAATTTATGACAAGGAACAATTCGGCCGGTGCTTCAGGATTTATTATTTACAGGAAACAGGAAAAGGAGTATGTTTATTTTTCGCGCATTTCCGCGCGCGGGCTTATACGAAGGCTGGAAAAAGATGAGGAGGAAATACATGCTAAAAAAACCGGTTAATACGAAAAAGGCGGGAAAATCCGCAAAAGAAGATAAAAAAACAGGCATAAAAGCATCGGCATCACCTGAGCCGGGGCTTTTTGACGAATCGTCTGTTGAGGCCAAGCCTGCTGCTTCAAAGGATGAGGCTAAGATCAAACAAAAGGAAGAGTCCTCGTATACAACTGACAAAATTACAGTCCTTGAAGGACTTGAGGCTGTAAGGAAAAGGCCGGCCATGTACATAGGAAGCACATCGGCTGCAGGGCTGCATCACCTTGTATACGAGGTTGTGGACAATTCCATAGACGAGGCCATGGCAGGTTTCTGCAATGACATTTCCGTGGTAATACATATTGACAACAGCGTGACCGTAACGGATAACGGCCGTGGCATACCTGTTGAGATACACAAGCAGAAAAAGAAGTCTGCCCTTGAGGTTGTAATGACTGTACTGCACGCGGGAGGAAAATTTGACCACAACGCCTACAAGGTTTCGGGCGGCCTGCACGGTGTAGGCGTTTCTGTAGTCAACGCTCTTTCAGAATGGCTGGAAGTTGAGGTTAGGCGTAACGGAAAGATTTATTACCAGAAATACGAGAGAGGAACTCCAAAGGCTGATGTAAAGGTCATAGGAGAAGCGAAGAAAACAGGGACAAAGGTAACTTTCAAGCCTGACGGTAAGATATTCGAGGTTTTGGAATATAGTTATGATGTTCTTGCCGCCAGGATGAAGGAGTTGGCTTTTTTAAACAAGGGAATAAGAATCAAAATAAAGGACGAACGGGGTAAAGAGCAGAAAGAGGAAACTTTTCAATTTGAGGGCGGAATAATAGAGTTTGTAAAAAGCATGAATAAGAACAAGGAACCAATAAACAAAAAACCGATATATATTTCCGGTGAAAAGGACAAGATACAGGTTGAAGTGGCCATACAATACAATGACGGTTATTCGGATAATATGTTGTCTTTTGTTAACAATATAAGGACACCCGAAGGAGGGACGCATCTTTCCGGCTTTAAGACAGCGCTTACAAAGGCCTGCGTATATTTCGCGAAGAAAAATAACCTGATAAAGAACGAAAATGTCACCCTTCAGGGAGATGACGTAAGGGAAGGCTTAAACGCGGTTGTTAGCGTCAAAGTGCCCGATCCCCAGTTTGAGGGGCAGACAAAGGCAAAGCTTGGAAATTCGGAAGTAGAGGGAATAGTTAATTCCTTTGTTTATGAGAAACTTGCGGCGTATTTTGAGGAATATCCTGCTGAAGCAAAGAGGATAATATCAAAGGCAATAGGCGCCGCTGAGGCAAGGGAAGCGGCGAGAAAAGCAAGGGACCTTGCGAGGAGGAAGAACGCGCTTGATACCGGCGGCTTGCCGGGCAAGCTTGCCGACTGCTCGGAAAGCGACCCGGAGTTGTGCGAACTGTACCTTGTTGAGGGAGATTCGGCCGGAGGGTCTGCAAAACAGGCAAGGGACAGGAGATATCAGGCCATACTCCCTTTAAAGGGAAAAATACTTAACGTTGAAAAGGCCAGGATTGATAAAGTGCTTTCAAATGAGGAAATACGTACACTTATTACCGCTATCGGAGCGGGGGTGGGAGCTGATAATTTTGACATTGAAAAGGCAAGGTACAGAAAAATAATTTTGATGACCGACGCTGATGTTGATGGGGCTCATATAAGAACATTGTTGCTTACTTTTCTTTTCAGGCAGGCAAAACCACTTATAGACGCAGGCTATGTTTACATAGCCCAGCCGCCGCTTTATAAGGTAAAGAAGGGAAAGACTGAAAGATACATAAAGGACGACAGGGAAATGAATATGTTCCTTACAGACGAGGGGCTTTCCGACATAAAACTTATACAGATGAGCAAGCGCAACAGCAAGAAAATGGAAATGCCGTCATCCACGGTAAAAGAAATTTTGAACGATATAGTGGAAATAGAGCATTTGATCCCGAAAATACGCAAGGCTGGAGTATCAATAGAAGCTTATCTTAAGGAGCGCAGCGGATGGGATAAGCTTCCTGCTTATGAAGTGACCATAAAGGGAAAGACGGAATACGCGTTCAACGACAGAGAGCTTGCTGATTCTGCTTCAAAAGTGCTCGCAAAAATCACAAAGAAAAGCACGTATGAGGAAGTAATGGACGCTATTGAAAAGCAGAAGAAAGAAATAAGAGTTGTGAATTTACAGGAAATGGCCGAGTTCAGGATGGCAGAAGAAATAATGCAGAGGCTTGAGACAAAGGGGCTTGATGCTGATGAACTTTTTGAGGACGAACTTGAGATTCTGAACGCTTCTGAAAAGGAAACGGAAACAAAGAATTTGGCGCCAATGTTTAAGGCAGTAAGCCCGGAAGGCGAGACGCTTATTTTTTCCGTAAGGGAACTTGTTGATTACATTAGGAAAAGGGGAAAACAGGGTATATCAATACAGCGGTACAAGGGTCTCGGTGAAATGAACCCGGAGCAGCTTTGGGAAACAACAATGAACCCGGAAACACGCTCAATGCTGCAGATAATCAACGAAAATACTGTTGAGGCTGACGCTGTTTTCAGCGTTCTAATGGGTGACGAAGTTGCGCCGCGCCGTGAGTTTATAGAGACTCATGCCCTGGAGGTAAAAAACCTTGACATTTGATTCGTGAAACGGAGAAATAATGCATGAATAAAAAACAGGTAATCGCGATTCTTAAGCAGTCGCATCTTTTCGGTGAAGTGGCGGAAAAAGGCCTTGAGACAATCGCAGAGAATATAAAGGAGAATTTCTATGAAAAAGGCGGAATAATCTTTTCCGAGGGCGAAAATGGCGACACCCTGCATATAATAGCAAAGGGCAGTGTAAAGATAATAAAATATACCAGGGAAGGCAGGACAAAGACCCTGGCTGTGTTAAAGGAACGTGAGAGCTTCGGCGAGATGGCGCTTTTGACAAAGGAAGCAAGGAGCGCTACAGTGGAGGCTCTGGAAAAAACCATGACATTGAGCATTACCAGGGAAAAGTTTGAGCATATGATAAACAGCGAACCTTCCATATCTCTGCAGATAATAAAGACACTCTGTCACAGGCTGGCCAGAGCTGACAGGGATATAAAGAATCTTGCACTCGGCGACGCTAAGACAAGGGTAGCGTGTGTACTTGTGGATTTTTCATGTGAAAACAGCGAGGTTAAGCTTACCCACCAGGAAATAGCTGACATGGCAGGCTTAACAAGGGAGACTATCACAAGGACTTTGAAGCAGATGGCGGGTGATGGCGCGATAACCACAAGCAACAGGAAAATAAGTATAACAGATATGTCAAGGCTCAAGTCCTATTGCTCATGAAATACCCGAAAAAAAACAGGGAGCATACATGGCTTTTAAAGGTGCTGTTTTTGATGTGGATGGAGTAGTAATAGACACAGCTCGCATACATCACAGGTCATGGCAGTCAGCGCTGAGAAAATACGGAATTAAATTCACATACCGTGATTTTAAGTCCAAAGTGGATGGGCTGCCAAGGGCCAAGGGAGCAAAGCGGATACTTCCGGGTTTTTCAAGAAAGCAGATAGATAAGGTATTTGCGGAAAAACAGGAGTATTTTTTGAAATACCTTAGCGCCGGCAAAATTAAGGTTTTCAGTTCGACGGTTAGACTTATAAAACAACTGAAGAAAAGGAATATAAGGATAGCCATGGCATCTTCATCACGCAACGCAGCAAACAGTCTGAAAAAGGCAGGTTTGTACAGCCTCTTTGACGTTGATGCCGAGGGCGCATATGTCAAAAGGGGGAAGCCGTACCCTGATATTTTTATAAAAGCAGCCAGAAAACTGGGGCTTAAGCCTTCTGAATGCGTGGTATTTGAGGATGCTCAGACAGGAATACAGGCCGCAATTGCCGCTGGAATGAAATGCGTGGGCATAAGAAGGGAAAAGATAAATCCTATCAATGGAGCGGATTTGATTGTATCGGATTTGAAGGAAACTAATTTCAACATTATTGAATCGCTGTTCAAGGAACAAAAAAATGGGAAAACCTGAAAAAAAATATTCTTTAAAGGGCATATTTGTTTTAAGCGTCTTTCTCGGAATTGTTATGGGCCTTGTTTATGACCCAATTTATCCTGTTTTTCTGTCTTTTTTTTCATCAATCAATGCGGTAAAGCCTGTGTCGGAATATGTTTCTGCAGCCGCGTTAGGCGCGGTTTTTTTCGGTTTGCCTGTTTTTCTGATTTCAGTATTTTCCGGGAAGTCGGCTCTTGAAAAATTTTTGAGCCATATTCTTTACGAGATGACCGCAAGGCAGCTGCTGCCTCCAGGATACGCGAGAAAAAAAAGTTTTCGGATCCAGGGGATATACAATGAGAATATACGCGTGCTTTCAACACTGCTGGGTATATTTGATAACGTAAATGACGACAGGGAAAAATTCTGCAAGGCCGTGGAGAGGCATCTTGACCCTGCCGTAAAGGAGCACTTGGAAGGCAGAAGTTCGGGTGAAGTGTACCTGGGAAACAGGAAAAAGACAGCGACCATTTTTTTCTCGGACTTGAGGGGGTTTACTTCTTTTACTGAATCAAGAGGGGCTGACGAAGTTGTAAAAATACTTAATGAATATTTTACAGAGGCAACAACGATAATAAACAGGCATTATGGCAGGGTAAACAAATATATAGGCGATGCCATTTTAGCGGTTTTTGACGAGCCCGCAAAGCACAGGGGATACCTTGACTGTGACCAGGCAATAATAGCGGCACTTGACGTTCAGACAGCTTTCCAAATACTTTTAAAAAAATGGAAAGATAAGGCGGGCGGAGAACTCAATATTGGGCTTGGAATCGGGCTTGCGCGCGGTATTGTGACAGCAGGAACCGTAGGTTCCGAGCAAAGGATGGAATATACGGTAATTGGCGATACGGTGAACCTTGCAAGCAGGCTTTGTTCAAAGGCAGGCCCCGGGCAGGTGATAATAAGCGACGATATATACGCTTTGGTGGAAAAAAATGTGGTTGTTGAAGAACTTCCGGCGGCTGAGCTTAAGGGAAAGACGGGAAAATTCAGGCTATATTCCGTAAAGACAAGGAAAATGGTGGCCTGATTTGGGGACAGTATTAAAAATCATGTTTATATCTTTATGGACTTTTGCCGTATTTGTCGCTTCAACATATTACAATAAAGCCGTGTTTGTAAAAGAGGAAATTCCTTTTAAAATAATCGAGAGAAAAAGCGATTTTATACAGAGTGGCTGGACCGTATGGCTGGATGAAGGCGAGACCGGGTTTGCAAACGCGGTCAAAAAAGCATATTTTTTGGCAGGGATAAAGTTTGGCGAGGAAACCGTTTACAGGACAGGGATAATTAAAAAGCCAAAAAATGCAATGAAAATTACTGGGAATTCCGATAAAAAGCATCCAATAAACGTTCCCAGAGAAACATATGTACATGTCTATCATGATGTTGAAGCTACGGCTTATGACCCGTCGCCTGAGTCAAACAGCGTAGAATGGGCCGGAATAACAAGTCTTGGATGGCGAGCGCGCTACGGCATTGCGGCAGTGGACCCGAGGGTAATACCTTTAAGAAGGCTAATATATGTTGACGGATACGGGTTCGCCTGGACCGGAGACGTGGGAGGAGCCATTAAGGGCAAAAAAATAGACCTTTGCTATAACACGACGCAGGAAGCTTTCAAGTGGGGACGCCGAAAGGCCAGGGTATATGTGCTGGGAACGAAACCGGCAAGTTTTTACAGGAAAAAGAATGAACAGAAGGCGGCTGCTAATCAGTAAGTTGCCTGTCTTTTGTGAGACTAAGATAAACAGCAGATAAAATCAATAAGTAAATTAATGAGACCGTAAACCCGGCAGCGGTATTTTCCATAAAAGGCGGCAAAAGCCACAGCGCCTGCTTCCCTAATTTTGCATGCGAAAAAAAGTATATTTTTTCCTTGCTTGCGTAATACCGGAGCGGCGGAAGGCAGGCCATCATCCATGATGCAAGCAATGACGCGGCAATTATCAGTTTAAAAAAATAAGCCCGAATGACATTTGTATGCGAGGCAAAATAAGCGGCTGAGAAAATAAAAAAGGGAATGATGGGGATGAGCTGTCTTGCAGGTGTCATTGAGCCGGTCCAGTCTTTCCAGAAAAGAAAAACAACAAGATAAGGAATAAGCGGCAAGAATACGGAGAAAATCCTGATTTCCCTTCTTTTTATAGCAAGCGCTAAACCGAACAATGAAAGTACAAATGCCGGGCAGCTTGTAAAAAGGCCATAATCCCTGTCAAACAGGGAAGCGAAAAGCGAAGTGAAAAAATGTGGCGCGGTAATTACAAAGGTATTCAGCTGTTCAGCGGGATTGTCCGAATATATGTTCTCGTGAAGCTGTTTTATTCCAAAAGGGCCAGCCATGCCGTAGACAGAGCCGTATAAAAAAAGATATCCTGCCAGGGAAGCTGCCGCCATTACGATTCCGGAAAAGAAGGACGGCGTAAACAGGCTTTTCCTGAGGCTGTTCATGACGCAATATGCCATAAAAAAGGCAGCTGAAAGCAGGGCCAGCTTGGCGTGCAGCCACGGAAGGAATGATATGAGCAAGAAAAAGAGGATCGTATTGCGGGTTTTTTGCGGAGATACAAGCACATAAAGGCAGAAGGCCGTTATTGCGGCCGCAGGCACCTCGGTAAGGGCAAGAGAAGAGCCTGTAATAAGCGGGGCGGATACGGAAGAGAGCATGGCTGAGGCGGCGGCTATGTTTCGCGGTATTCCCAGCTTAATCAGCAACAAGAAAACGGACAGGCACAAAAGCGCCGCGCAGATGTTAATTAAAAATTGAACCCAGTATCTTCCTCCGAGTTTTACCGCTGGTGCCAGCATTATTGACAGGCCAAGGTCATGCGCCGGAAGGATTTTTCCGTTTTTTCTTATTGTATGAAGCCTTTCATAGTCTGCGGGTTTTATGAAAAGCAGCCTGTTTTCGCGCGCTCCTTCATAATTGTTGACAAGGTCAAGGTCAGCGTCATGCGCTATTGAGCTTGCGGCAGCAAGGTAATGCGGTTCATCACCGGTAGGCGGGTATGTGAGCGTTATCCATGATGTCGTGAGGACTGAAAAAACAAGGGAAAACAAAAATACCGTCCTTTCAGTTTCCCTGTCCGCGCCTGAAATATAATAGTTTTTTATGAAAACTAAGGCTATTATGAAAAAAAGCGTTATCCATAGCGCGGCAACGCAAAGTATAAGGAAAAATTCAGGCATTTGCGGCCGGATGAAACCTGAAAAAGGCAGGTAAACCGCGCCGAACACCGAAGTTTTTACCAAAGCCAGTTTGCCGAACACAAGGCCGCGAGTAATAAGCGCGAAAATTCCCATAACAGGAATAAGGTATATGAGCATTGAAAGGCCGCCAAGGCCTGTTGATGTATTTCCTTTTGAAAAAGCGACGCAGCGGTCCATAAAAAAACACAAAATACAGGCTGCTGCGCCGAAACCGGCCGCAAAGGCCGCGGCCTGCGGGCTGGCAAGGCCAGCGCCACTGTTCAGGGACACGAAAAAAACAGCGCCGGTAGTACAGCCGGATAAAAAACCGGCGATTAAATGAAAGTATCGTCCCAAAGAAGCCCCCTAATGCCTGATTATCGCGAAAAAAGCCTTAACAGCGTTCTTTAATTCAGTTATGCTGCGAAGGCCAAACAGCCTTTTTAGAAGGTATGAGGGCCTGAGAAAGAATTTTTTAAAGGCAAGCCTGTAATAATGCTCAATTTTTTCATGGCTGATTGTTGGCAACCTCATTACCATATTTGACAAATCGTATAAGAGCCAGTCCTGGGTCATTAGATAGCCGTTTTCCCTTGCCCAGTCGAACATCCTTGTACCGGGGAAAGGCGTAGTTATGTTGAAAAGCGCGATGTCAGGTTCAAGCTCAATGGCGAATTTAAGAGTCTGCATTATGGTTTCTTCTGTTTCACCCGGATTTCCAAGCATGAACGTTGCCCTGCATTCAATTCCAGCCTTTTTGGTCATCCTTACGGCTTTGATGGCTTTTTCACGGTCGATTTTCTTATTTATGTTCCTCAGAATTTCCGGGCTGCCTGACTCTATTCCGTACATTATCTGGTGGCAGCCGGCTTTTTTCATAAGCGCGAGGGTTTCCTCGTCTATGGTGTCGACCCTTGAAAAACACACCCAGGTGATGTCAATCTTGTCGGATATAATCCTTTCGCAGAATTCCATTACTTTTTTCCTGTACACAGTGAATGTATCGTCGTAAAACAGCACTTCCTTTATACCGTATTCCTTAATTAGCATTTTTATTTCTTTTATAAGGTACTCAACCGAATGCATCCTTGTTTTCCCGCCGAGAAAAGCGCCGAAGCAGTACGTGCACATGCCGGGACAACCCCTCGTGGCGAGCATGCTTATCGCCGGAAGCCGCTTGTATGAGCCGAGGGTCGGAGAATATTTTTCCATTTTAAGCTTGTTGTAAGCGGGTATTGGCAGGGTATCAAGGTCAGCTACAAGAGGCGCGTCCGGGTTATGGAATATCTTACCGTCTTTCCTGTAAGATATCCCGGGTATGCCTGAAATATCATCCCCCTTTATGAACCTGTAAAAAGACTCCTCGCCTTCGCCCCTGAAAACATAGTCAACGGAACCTGTTGAAAGCACTTCCTCGGGCATGACAGTGGCGTGTACTCCGCCGAAAACTATCCTTGACTTAGGGAATTTCTTTTTACATTCTGAAGCTATCTCATAGCCGTGTTTGACGGCGCTGGTCATGGAGGTTATGCCTATGATGTCGTAATCGCCTTCAATCCTTTTGACCTGCTCGGCCGCGTCTCCCTGCTCTATATTCATGTCAAGTATTGAGTTTTCCACACCCCTGGCTGTAAGATAGGAGGAAATATAAGCGAGCCCCAGGGGCGGCATCGCTCCCTGTATGCTTGTCCAAATGTTACCTTTTCTTGCTGTCTGGTAAGGGTTTATCAGAAGTACGTTCATGCAGCATCCTTTACATTTAAGTTTATATAAAAATATCATACCATAATTGAGGTAATTTTTGGACTGTATAAAATTCTTTAAAAAAATTCTTTAAAATTTTTAAAATTTTTTCACCTATGGATTTTTGGTATTATAAATGCTATAATTTCACGGTTAATCCGGCAATTATCAGGCCATACCTAGGCGGGGAACCAGCGGTGCCCTGTACCGGCAATCCGCTTCAGCCGGGCTGAGTTGCCGGGCCTGAGGTCTTATTTTCAGGGAACCTGTCCGTATTAAACCCGTGTTGAAGGCCGGGTCCGGCGCGCTTTGAGCGCCTAAACCCCGTCAGGTCCGGAAGGAAGCAGCGGTAAGGGATTGCATCAGAGGTGTTGCCGGGTTTACCTGACCTGAGCGGGAAATACGAACGGGCCTGAAAATCTTATCGAAGCCCGGCGGTATGGCTTATAATTTAGTTTCAAGCTATAGTAAGTATTAAAATCAGGAGTGCTAATGGATAATAAGTATCTTGTTTTTACCAGAAAATGGCGGCCAAAAACTTTTGCAGAAATTGTGGGTCAGGAACAGGTTACATTGCCTCTGACGAGGGCCATAGAGACGGGGCGCATTATGCATGCTTACCTGTTTTCCGGGCCGCGTGGCGTTGGAAAGACCACGACCGCGAGGGTTTTTGCCAAAGCATTAAACTGTGAAAAGGGACCTACGCCGACTCCGTGCGGCGTTTGCGGCTCCTGCACTGAGACTTCAGAAGGTTCCGCGCTTGATGTGATAGAAATAGACGGCGCTTCAAACAACGGTGTTGAGGAAATCAGGGAATTAAGGGAGCATGTGGGTTTTTCAGCAGCCAGGGGGAAATACAAGATATATATTATAGACGAAGTGCACATGCTTTCAAATTCCGCTTTTAACGCTTTTTTAAAGACCCTTGAAGAGCCTCCGGCTCATGTAATATTCATTTTTGCGACGACAGACCCGGCCAAGATACCCCAGACCATACTTTCAAGGTGCCAGCATTTCAGGTTCAGGAGAATGCCTGTGAATCTAATTATAGAAAACCTGAAAATGATAGCTAAAAATGAAAAAATTAATTGCGATGATGACGCGTATTTCATGATAGCAAAGGCGGCTGACGGCGCGCTGCGGGACGCTCAGAGGATATTTGACCAGGCTTTTACATATGTAAAAGGCGGGAAGCTTACCGCTGCTGCTGTATCTGAAATGCTTGGAGAGGCGGGCATAGACCTGATAAATTCCCTTGTACTGGCAATAGCAGGCCGGGACATAAAGGCCGCGTTGCTCGTTGTGGAACAGGTTATAGAGGCCGGATATGACTTGAAACACTTTCTTTTTGACCTGACAACCATGCTCCGGGAGATGGCTGTCATAAGGGCAGTAGACAGCAGGGAAATTTCAAAAGTAGGCGATGATGAATATACGTTTCTTAAAAAGGCCTCGTCAATAATGGAAAGGGAGCGCACGCTGTATTTACTTCAAAAGGCTCTTGAAACAGGCCGGTATTTGGAAAGGTCAGGCTCAAGCGAGGTGGCGCTTGAGGCCTTTGTGATAGACGCGTGTATGAGTGGCGCGGCAGCAGCGGCTGACATGGCGTCTGCTGCAGGCGTAAAACCAACTGCAAAGGCCGTTGATGCGGTCCAGCAACAAACTGAAGCGGCACGTGATACAGCGACAACTGAAGGCCATATTATAATAGAATCAATAGAGGAAAAAGAGCAGATAAAAAAGCTTTCAAAGGAAATAGTGGAGAAACATTGGCAGAATATAATTGAAAGGGCGTCTGACAGGCAAGACCTGGCCCGTGCCATGGAAACAGCGGGTGTAGTGTCTTATGACGAACCGAACCTTTTCATAGTGGGAGAAAATCCTTTTATGACAAAGATTCTCGTCTCAGGAAAGGAAGTATTAAGAAAGATAATAGGAGATGAGCTAGGTATCGCTCCTGTCCTGGTAATTATGGACAGGGAAGAATACAGGCGCAAGCACCAGGTGAAAAAAGCGGTGGACGAGGAAGAAGCAAAGAACCATCCGATAATAAAGGACCTTGGAAAGATATTCAAGATATCCGAGATTGATGTAAAAAAGCCGCAAAAGTAGGAGGATTCTATGAGAGGCATGGGTAATATAAGTGAAATGATGAAGCAGGCTCAGAAAATGCAGGAAAAGCTTCAAAAAATGCAGGATGAACTTAAGAATATTATCGTAGAAGCGTCCGCGGGCGGCGGGGCCGTAACTGTTACGGCAAACGCCGCAAAACAGATAATTTCGGTAAAAATAGAGAAGGAACTGGCCGCCTCAGGAGATATTGAAATGTTGCAGGACCTTGTGACAGCGGCAGTGAACGAGGCGCTTTCAAAAGCGCAGGAGTCAGCTGACGCTGAGGCTAAAAAAATAACCGGAAGCCTGGGGCTTAACATACCGGGGATGTTTTAGGATGTAAATGTATAATTATCCGCACAGCCTTCTTGTATTAATAAATGAAATATCAAAATTGCCCGGAATAGGCCCTAAATTGGCCGAACGCATAGCGTTAAGTCTTCTTAGAAAAGGCTCTGCTTCAATAGACAGGCTCTGCCAGGCGCTCTCATCCGCAAGTGAAATCATTACATGCTCAAGGTGTTTTAATGTAAGCGATTCAAAAGTATGCACCATATGCGCGGACGACAAAAGGGACACATCAATACTTTGCGTGGTTGAGTCTGCGGAGGATGTAATAAACGTGGAAAGGACAGGAAAGTTTCGGGGTTATTATCTTGTCTTGCAGGGACTATTAAATCCTTTGGAAAACATTTTGCCATCTGATTTGAAACTTGCCGAGCTTGCGTTAAGGATAAAGGAAGAGGAAGGTATAAAGGAAATTCTCCTTGCCGTAAACCATACAGTGGAAGGCGACGCTACGGCTCTTTATATTGCCGAGCTGGCAAAAAACAGCGGAAGGAATTTGCTTATAACAAGACTAGCCAAGGGTCTGCCAACGGGCTCTGATATAAAGTATACAGATGAAATAACACTAGGGCAAGCGATTGTTGAAAGGAAAAAGATGTGAAAATACCGGAAATACTTTCTCCTGCCGGAAATCTTGAAAAACTTGAAATAGCCTATGAATACGGGGCTGATGCGGCCTATGTATCCGGCAGGGATTTCAGCCTGCGCTCCTATGCCGGGAATTTTTCAGACGAAGAACTGGCAAAGGCGGCGCAGCTGGCGCGAGTTAAAAAGAAAAAGATTTATGCTGCAGTCAATATTTTCGCGAGAAACAGCGACCTTGAGCCCATTTCCCGGCATATTGCTTTTCTTTATGACGCTGGCTTTGACGCCATAATAGTTTCAGATCTTGGCATCATGGCAATAGCGAAAAAAAGCGCACCGAAAATGCCGGTGCATGTATCTGTGCAGGCA
This sequence comes from uncultured Spirochaetia bacterium, assembly GCA_964398505.1. GTDB lineage: Bacteria > Oederibacteriota > PGYV01 > PGYV01 > CAYNMZ01 > CAYNMZ01. The sequence goes on along the minus strand of CAYNMZ010000001.1, from coordinate 13,298 downwards.
AACAACATGAATTACATGGAAGCGCTTGAATGGCAGAAGCTTGGAGCAAAAAGGGTCATTCTGGCAAGGGAGCTCTCCATAGATGAAATAAGGGAAATAAGGGAAATAACTCCGGGACTGGAACTTGAGGCCTTTGTTCACGGCAGCGTTTGCATGTCGCTTTCGGGAAGGTGCCTGCTGTCAAATTATCTCACGGGCAGGGACGCTAACGCGGGCGAGTGCGCTCAGCCGTGCAGGTGGAGCTATGCGCTTGTTGAGGAAAAAAGAAAAGGCGAATATATCGGCATAGCCGAGGACGGGCGCGGGACATACATATTCAATTCAAAGGACATTTGCACCATAGACAGGATTCCGGAATTAATAGGCGCCGGCATAGACAGTTTCAAGATAGAGGGCAGGATGAAGGGCCCTCATTATACAGCTGTGACGGCGCTTGCCTATAGGCGGGAAAGGGACCTTTATATGGCGTCCCCAAAAACTTACAGATTTGACGGGTTTTCCATGACAGAGCTTGAAAAGATATCGCACAGGCAGTATTTCAGGGGGTTCTATTTTGAGGGAGGCGCGAACGCGCAGCACTATCCCTCGTCCTCATATATTGCCGGATACAGGTTTTTAGGATACGCTTCTGAAGCAGCGGGTAAAACTATTGCGCTGTATGTAAAGGGCAGCTTTAGGACCGGCGAAAAAGTAGAGGTATTAAATCCTGACGGTGTTGTTTTTGAGGCATGTATTGCGGCGATCAAGGACAGCGAAGGCATTGAACAGGTATATGCGGCGCAGGACAAAAGATATTCCATTTTTCTTGAATCGGAAAAAGAAGCAGTAAAGTACAGTATTTTACGGCAAAAGCAGGTTTAGCATTTTTCGTCCTTTCGTGATTTCCACAAGTTATACACAATTATCCACATAGAATACACAAAAAACCCCTTTATTTTTATTATGTTATTTTATAATTATAAACATGGACATAATTATTACACATTGAAATGATTTAAAATTTACGATAAAAACCATAATTTAAAGGCTTATAATTCGAGGTTTAATTGATGATTCGTCAATTTCCATAAATCCCATGGAATTATAATCCAGACCTGCTGTGCAGGAGCCGGGGTTGAAAAAACCAATTCCCCTGTATTCGGAAATATATGGCACATGAGTATGGCCGTGTATGATTAAATCAGGGGAATAACCTATGAATTTTTTATATAAGCTAGGCTGTATTGACACAGGTGAGCCGGAACCGTGAGCAATGCAAAGCGTAAAACGGCCGTTTATCTTTATGACCTGCTCGATTGGAGCGTCTATTTCGTCGGAATCCATGTTTCCCTTCACGGCAACTACGGGGGAAAGGGAAGAAAGCAGTTTTAAAACGCTGTTGGCGACTATGTCACCGCAATGAATTATAAGGCCAGAGCCGCACATAAGTTCAGCAGCCTTTTTTGGGATGCCGGAAGCCCTGGTCGGTATGTGTGTATCGGATATTACGGCAATCTTTTTAAGTTCATTTATTTCCAGCATGTTTTTCGAGTTCGGACAAGAGTTTTGCAAGGTCGTCATTGCTCATATTGTCAAGGGCCTTGCCCAGTCCGTCGGTGGAAGGCTTTGAGCTTTTGACAGGGCCAGGCTTGTCAAGTCCGGCGGCTTTTACGTATTTTGACTGTAGTTCCCCGAGTATCTTGAACAGCAGTTTTGTCTCGCCGGGAGTAAGATTTCCTTTTGATTTTTCCTGTATGGACTTAATCATGTTTATGGTCTGACGCGCGTGTGGAAGGTTGGCGTTTTTCATGCCGCCGACAAACCTCGGTGCCTCGCCAAGCGATATCATGGCGTTCTGGTTTAGCATCAGTATGAGGTTTATAAAATCTATGTTGTCTTCTTTGTTTTCCATTTTTACCGCCTTTTATGACATTATATCAGCGCGCGCCAAAAATGCAATTGATTTAAGCCGGTTTTTTGAGAATAAGGATAGACATCGTATACACTTGGCAAAGCTAAAAATCCTTGGTAAAGAACGGTATTTAAGGTTAATACGCATAATAAAGAAAGGAGACAAATAGTGGACACATCGGGCATTCTATGGGATATTTTGTTTATCGAGAACAAATACCTGTAGAGGAGGCCGCGATGTGTCCAATACAATACTACCGTATGATGATTAATTGTAAAGACAAAAAAATGCTTAGAATGCGTATGGTTTTGCATTACAAAGAACATAAAAACGTTATGTTAACCGCCGGGATCTTTAATACCACCAGATTGACGACAGGCACAGGGCGTACATACAGGCTTTAAAGGACAACGGGTTTAAAGAGGATAAAAAGCTGTGCAGGCATACCACGTATTTTACGACAGAAAATGGAAGCGAAGTTTTGAGTCACTGATAAGGGAAAATCCCGGAATAGACGCGGTGCTTTGCGCGGCCGGCGGCTATGTCGCGCACGGATTCCTGAAAAAGGCAAGTAAACAGCATGTTGATGTGCCGGGAACAATATCACTTGTGGGTTTTGACGACATAGAAATGTCGTCTGATACAGGTCTGACTACGGTCAGGCAGCCTCTTGATGAAATGGGCAGGTCTGCTTTTAACGCGGCAGTACGCGCCATAAATGAACCAAAAGCCCTTCCTGAAAATATTGTTTTTGAAAACGAGCTTGTCATAAGGGATACGGCGTAAATACAAGTCCAAAGTATTAAGTCCCAGGTCCCAGGGAGAAAATTGCCCTCGGACCTGGACTTAACAGTTATTTTACCTTTATTTCTTTCGGCTTCTTTGCCTCTGTCTTAGGAATGTCAACTGTCAAGACGCCGTTTTCATATTTGGCGTCAATTTTATCACCGTCAGTATCCTTTGGCAGGACAAAACGCCGTTCAAAAGAGCCGTAGCTTCTTTCATAATAGTGGTACTTTTTTGAATCGTCTTTTTCTTCCCTCTCAGACTTTCTCTCGCCGTAAATTTTCAGGACTCCGTCGTCCAGCTCAACTTTAATGTCTTCCTGCTTCAGCCCCGGAAGGTCAGCCTTTACAGTATATTTGTCTTTTCCTTCAACAATGTCCACAGCCGGAGCAAGCCTTCCTGCAGCGGGAGATAGGTCTGAGTCAAAAAAATTGTCAAAAAAGTCTGCAAAAATGTCCCTCCTTGACGGGGTATCCGACCTCCTTATGATGTTCATATTCGACACCTCCTTTCCTTTATATTTTTATTTATAACAGCCGCTCTTGCGGTCGTCATATTATGTATATGCAAAAGCTGTGCCGGGAAAAAGTCAATAATTATATTTTCCAAATCCAATTAATAATAGGGTTATGTTGTAAAAAAACGGGACAAGTGTTTAAAAATGAAACCGTATTGACACATAGTAGAATAGGGTTAAAATATAATTAAAAAAAGGAGGGCTATATGTCAAAGAAAATGAGCAAAGGTCAGGTTGAGGCAAAGATAAGGGAGATGATAATTAAATTTGAAAAAGAGCATATGGGCAGGGGACCAGAGGATACTACAGCGCAGATAATGGGCGATATCATATTTATAAGGCTAAAGGGTGTATTGACAGCAGCTGAAAAAGCGCTGGCAAGGGACAGAGAAGGCAAAAATCTGGTCAAGCAGACGCGCGTCAGGCTCATTGAGTCATCCAGGGCCCTGCTGGAAAAGGGCATAGAGGACATAACAGGCGCGGCTGTGACGACAATGCACACTGACATCAGCACGAAAACAGGGGAAAGGATAATCGTTTTCACCCTGGACAAAGAGCTTGACATTTAGGTTTTAAGCGTGTATATTTCAATGACTTAAAATAAGGAAGATTTGGCGGGAAGCAGGCGTGAAAAGCGCGGGCTTGCCGTAAAATAATCCGGCTGTGGCTTAAGTTATATGCCATAAAGCCGGATTTTTTTTTTGTCCATAGGAGGATCAAATGGCCATAATAAAGGCGGAAAGTGCGGCGGATATACCGGAAAAATACAGGGATACGCCTGTTGAAAGGCTTATATGCCACCATAACCTCGGTTTTGAGGCGAAACCTTACGAAAACGCGCAGATACTCGTGGGAATGTGTATGGACAACAGAAAAATGCTTAAATTGCCCGAAAATTTCGCGTACATTATAAGGACAGCAGGAGCGAACATGAGATATAGCGATTTCAAGATAGCTTACGCCATAGGAGTCGGAGGCGTAACGGCTGTTGCTGTAGTGGGCCACAATGACTGCGCCATGTCATATGTGACAAGAAAAAAGGACATTTTTGTAAAGGGCATGGTCAAGCGCGCGGGCTGGGACGCTAAAAAAGCAGAGGAGCATTTCATGGCATTTGCCCCATTTTTTGAGATAGAGGATGAGGAAACCTTTATTGCCAGCGAAGCAAAACGGATAAGGGAAAAGTTCCCGAAGATAACAGTGGCTCCGCTGATTTACAGGCTTGAAGACAATATGCTTTATTTTATAAAGGAAGAATAGGCATTGACATTTATGTATGTTTTTGAATAATATTACAGGCTTTTACACAGGCCATAACCAAGGAGGAAAGACATGGAAATACTTGAGAAAAAGTGCGTCAAAGGGTCGTATAAAAGGCTGGAAGCGCTGAAAAACCCGACCCTTATGGAATTCGTGGCAAAATATGCCGACCTTCTAAATCCTGATTCCATATTTGTGTCAACAGACAGCAAAGAGGACGAGGAATTGATAAAGAAAATGGCGATTGAAAAGGGAGAGGAAATTCCGCTAAACATCAAGGGGCATACAATTCATTTTGACGGCATAAACGACCAGGGTCGCGATCCCAAAAATACAAAGTTCCTTTTTGAGCATGGAATAGCGCCTGAAGGTCTAAACGGCATAGACCGTGATGAGGGTTTAAACGAGATTTATCACAAGATGCGAGATATTATGAAAGGGCGACAGATGATAGTTTGTTTTTACGCGCTCGGTCCCGTAGGCTCACCATTTTACATTCCGGCTGTCCAGCTTACAGACTCATATTATGTTGTGCATTCGGAAAATATACTTTACAGGAAGGGTTATGAAGGGTTTAAGAAAGCAAGGCCGACGTCGTTTTTCAAGGTTGTCCACGGCACAGGAGAGGTTGACGAAAGGATGGCCTCAAAGAACGTGGCTGAACGCAGGGTTTACATGGATTTAAAAAATGACACCGTATATTCCTGTAATACACAATATGCAGGGCAGTCAGTTGGGTTTAAGAAACTCGCTCTTCGCCTGGCGATACAAAAGGCATCGCGCGAGGGCTGGCTGGCTGAGCATATGTTTGTGATGGGAGTACACGGGCCAAAGGGCAGGGTTTCATATTTTTCAGGGGCATATCCTTCAATGTGCGGAAAAACATCAACGGCCATGGTTGAAGGCGAGACTATAGTCGGAGATGACCTTGCGTATCTTCATAATATAAACGGTAAAGTTCACGCCGCTAACGTGGAAAAGGGCATATTTGGGATTATCCAGGATATAAGCGAGAAATCAGACCCTCTAATCTGGGATCTTTTGAATAAACCGGGGGACGTGATATTCGGTAACGTCCTTAACGTGGACGGTACTCCGCGCTGGCTTGGAGACGGCAGGCCCGCACCTGAAAGGGGCGTAAATTTCTCAGGCGAATGGACGCCAGACAAGCTGGACAGCCAGGGAAAAAAGATTGATTACGCGCACAAGAACGCCAGATATTCAATAAGCCTTGAAAAGTTGAAAAATTGTGATAAAAAACTGCACGACAAAAAGGGAGTTGAGTTAAAAGGAATAATTTACGGCGGCAGGGATTCTGACACATGGGTGCCTGTTTTTGAGTCTTTTGGATGGGAACACGGGGTAATAACAATGGGAGCCGCGCTTGAGTCAGAGACAACCGCAGCCACTATAGGCCAGGAAGGTAACAGGGTATTTAACATAATGTCAAATCTTGAGTTCTTATCAATATCTATGGCTAAATATATTGAGAATTATCTTGAGTTCGGAAAAAAACTGAAGAAAACTCCGCCGATTTTCGGCGCGAACTATTTCCAGCGCACAAAGGACGGCAAGTGGCTGACCGGTGTCAAGGACAAGAGGGTATGGCTGAAGTGGATGGAACTGCGCGCGAACTGGGATGTTCAGGCCATAAATTCACCCATTGGATATATACCGAAATATGAGGACTTAAAGAGACTTTTTTCCGAAGTTTTGAAAAAAGACTACACGCTCGCCGAGTACAATGAGCAGTTCATGATACGTGTAAATGAGAATATAGCGAAGATGGACAGGATAACAAAGGTTTATCAGGGAGTCAAGGGAACGCCTCAGGCGGTTTTTGATCACCTTGATGCGCAGAAGAAGCGCCTTTTGGAGCTGAAATCGGCGAAAGGGGACTATGTAACGCCGGATAAGCTGTAAATTTAACCAATAACCTGTAAACTGACAGCCAATAAATAATTAAGCGGGCCGGTTTCGAAAATTCGAAATCAGCCCGCTTTCAATTTTTATTGGCTAAAAGGCTATTGGATACTGTCTAATACTGGACCCGGCCCTGTTTAATTAAAACACCTTGAATCTTTTTACCTTCTGAACAAAAACGTCCCAGTGCTCGGAAAAGTCCCAGTAGCGGCCGCCGAATTTGGTCGTCCTCTGCCTTATTGACTCCCTGAAATCCTCGGCTGTTCTGCCCTTGAACCAAGTATATGCCGAGCCAATTCCGGCCAAAGAGTGCGAGTCAGATCCTCCGGTTACGGGCAGGTTCCAGCATTCCTTGTTCATCGCGGACGCGCGTTTATCCGTTATCCTGCCGGCAATTGCCGGGTTTATGAGTTCCACAGCGTCAAAATAAACGTCCTCGTCCTTATGATGCATGACTTTCTTGAAAGCGCGCTCGCCTATGGATGTTGTCAGCCATGACAAAGGATGCGGCACTATGCAAATTCCGCCCTGTCCGTGTATGTCCTTTATCGTGTCTATGAGGCCTGTATAGCGGCGTATCCTTTTTTTCATAAAAAGTCCGATAAGGTGGCCTTTTAATGTACTTACTTCCTCACCGGCTATAACCTGTATCCTGTATTTTTTTCTTTTCGCATGTTCCTGCGCTCGAAAAGCGCCCTTTACCTGGTCGTGGTCTGTTATGGCTATTACCTTAAGGTCCGTCTTTTTTTCGCAGTAGTCAACTATTTCTTCGGGTGACATTACAGCGTCGCCGACAGAAGTGTGTATATGATAGTCTGCCTTGCTGTAACCTTTTAGGTCTTTTTCCTTAATGAGCGAGTCTTTGTACCCTATGCAACAACCGTCGGGCGGCGCGTCAGCAAGGAAAGTGATTTTTGATGCCATAATGGTCTCCTTAGATAATTTGGAATTTGAGATTTGATATTTGAAATTTGGACAAGACACAGTTTTCCCATAATCTTAAATATCAAATTTCAAGTCCTAAATTTTTCACCGTCTCATAATGCCCGTAGTCATTTGAACATCGGGCGGAACATATACCAGTCTTCAGGATGCTCAAGTATTATCCTTTCAGCTTCTTTCATTATGGCTTGAGTTACTGTTAAAATGTCTTTTTCGTAATCGCCTGTTAAGCTATATTGTAAAATCGGGCCAGGATCGCCGTAAAACCAGTCACCTTCCCTTGGCGCGCCTCCGACTATTATTTTCGCGCCAGTTTTTATTGCGATGCGTGCCGCGGCTGTGGCGACGAAAATTTTCTTACCGAAAAAATCAACTTCCACACCTGTCTTGTCTGACCTGGCCACAGGTCTGTCAACCAGAACGTTCAGTATGCCGTTATTTTGCAGGCACCTGTACGCGTCTTTTAAATTCCTGTTCGGGAGGACTATGTTTATTCCGTAAGCCTTACGGGTTTCCTGTATGAACCTGTTATAACCGCCGCCGAGGTCATCTGCTATGGCCCACACTTCGGCTTTGCCCTTCATGTGGCCGGATATGGTTATTCCGGCTATGTCCCAGTTTGAATAATGCAGTGTACCGATTATTATGCCTTTGCCGTAAGAAAAAGCCTTTTCAAATTCCGCTATTCCACGGCCGCGCATTTCAGGAAGAGCGCCTTTTTTTATAAGTTTATTTATATAAAGGAATTCAACCGAGAATTTGCCGTAATTTTCAAAATTTCTGCGCATGATATTTTTTATTTCGGCGTCGGTGGCCGGCCTGCCGTATTTTACTGCGAGTATAACGCTGAAATTATTGTAAACATTGTTACTTTTCTCCTTCCACAGAAGGAAGACAATTTTTGTAATAAAGCCTGCTATAGAATAAAGAGCCTTCAAAGGAAAAAACTGTATGAACCATGAGACGGCTTTTAATACATAGTACATTATTTAACCATGCCTTGTATGTTTTTTATCCCATATTTCATGATAAAATGCTATGTTTTTCTTTGCTATTTTTTCCCATGTATAACGTCGTGCCTTTATTAGTCCGCGGCTTCCCAGTTCCTTTCTTAATTCTGGTTTTTTTAGGAGGAGCTCAATTTTTTCCTGCAGGTCGCGCGCGTCGCGCGGTATGGCAAGCAGGCCGTCATCAAGATTTGAGACAACGTCATTGTAACCGCTTATGTTGAATGCAACAACCGGTATTGCATTTGCCATTGCCTCAAGCAGTACTATACCAAAACTCTCGCCAAAAAGAGCCGGAGAGCAGTATATATGGCTTGAGGAATAATAGTTTGGAAGCTGTTTTACAGGAACAAAACCCTCAAAGTGGACATCAGCGAGGCGGTTTTTAGAGACAAATTTTCTCAGTTGTTTCAAAAGAGGTCCTCTGCCGACAATTATCAGCCTTGTCTCAGGATATTTGGGTTTCAATTTAGCGTATGCCTGTAAAAGATATATTAGGCCTTTTCTTTTTTCCACTCGGCCTGTAAAAAGTATATTGACCTTATTGTCGTTAAATTTCTTTATTTTAGGGTTTTTGGGGTTAAACCTGACTGTGTCAACTCCGTTTGGGATTATTTCAACATCTCCGTTGAAATATTTATTTACGCTGCTTTGCGCTGATGGAGAGACCGCGATCCTTCCGTGCAGCCTGTCCCATAAAGGCGTTAAAAAATTTGTGCCTATTCTGTAGTAGATGCTTGAGTCAAAGTTGGCGTGAAACGTGGCAATATTTAACGCTTTTGAGTATTTCATTATTTTATGAGAAAGGAAAGGCACAAAAGGTTCCTGAAAGTGTATGATGTCAAAGTTATATTTTTCCAGCATTTCTTTTATCCTGTTTTTGCCTGACATCAGTATAATCCTTCCTGTTGAGCCGTTAATTAAAAAAGGAAATCCATTGCCGAAGCGTATTACCTCATCCTCGTCCTTGCTTTTCTTGTGACCGAAATGTGCCGTAATAACACGGGTGAAATAACCCATTTTCTTGTATTCCTTTTTCAGGTGATAGACATATTCCTGTACTCCTCCAAAAAGCGGGTAATAGTATGGAGTGACTATGGCTATTTTCTTAAAAGAATGTTTGCTCATGTTTCTCCGTTGTTTTGAAAAGTCTTAAAGATTATAATACTTTATATCCATTTAGCCAACAAACATTTGAACATATAGATGTAGGCCGTTTGGGCATAAGGTTATTGGATAAGTGTATGTTTGCTAATCCTCCACCCATACTTTTTGAAGCATACACCACTGTTCCGGGTATTCAAAAAGTGTTCTTTCCATGAGAGAAACAAGTTGTTCGGAAAGTTTTTCGGAATTTTCTTCATTTTTTTCCATTGGCTGCTCGTTTATCGCATCAGAATGCAGGACAGGTATAAATATCATGGGATTCTTTTTGTCCCTTACCATGACACCGAGCATTATAGGGACCTTATGAGCCAGCGCCAGTTTTGCAGGTCCGCTCGGTATATATGCCTTTTTTCCGAAAAAGGTGAGCTTATAACCTGTCTTTTCCAGGTCCCTGTCAGCGACCAGAACAAGCACCTCACCATTTTTTAAGGCGCGCATCATGGATTTTACATCCCTTGACTCAATAACTTTCATTCCCCAGCGCGTCCTTGTCTCCGTAAACCACCTGTATGCGGCAGGAGAGAGTTTTTCAACGACTACATTTGTTCTGCCCGGAAACATACGTGACAGAAAGCTTCCGGCAAAATCCCAGTTTCCCATATGCATGCTTATTATGATAAGACCTTTGCGTGATTCAAGAAGTTGTTTTGACTTTTCATAGGAAGCAGTGAAAGCCTGGGTTTCCATTACAGAAGGCAGGATTTTATCCTTATCATAATAAAGGTCAAAATAATACCTGGCGTAGTTTTTGTAAACTTCAAGGCTTGTGATTAAAGGGTTTTTTACTGACGGGATAATTGAGAGGTTTTTTATAAGCTGTTTCCTGCGACCTGAAGGTATAAGCCATGCAAGCTTAAAGAAAGACTCAAAAATAAAATATCCCGCTTTGCGCGGGATATTTTTAAGTATAAGCTGTAAAAAGCGCAGGAGCATGTACATGCGCTATTTTTTTCCTTTAATGAAATCCTCAACCATTTTTTTCGCGAGCGAGTCAGGGTGCTGTACTGGCGGGGTCTTCATGAAATAAGCGCACGGACCTTCAAGCAGGCCGCCAATGCCGCGGTCCAGCGCGATCTTGGCGCAGCGCACAGCGTCTATTATGACGCCCGCTGAATTGGGGGAATCCCATACTTCAAGCTTTAGCTCAACATCAAGCGGGACTTCGCCGAAATTTGAGCCTTCTATCTTTATATAGCACCACTTCCTGTCCTTGAGCCATGGTATGTAGTCGCTTGGCCCGACATGCACGTCCTCGCCGGCGTTTATGGGGTTGCCCATCATGCTCAATACCGCGTTAGTCTTGGATATCTTCTTTGAGTAAAGCCTTTCGCGCTCGAGCATGTTCATGAAGTCCATGTTTCCGCCGAAATTTATCTGGTACGTCCTGTAAATCTTGCAGCCGCGGTCAGCGAATAGCTTTGTCAGGACCCTGTGCACTATGGTCGCGCCTACCTGGGATTTTATGTCGTCGCCTATGATTGGGACACGGGCGCGCCTGAACTTCTCGGACCATTCCTTAGTTGAGGCGATAAAAACCGGTATTGCGTTCACGAAAGCCACGCCTGCCTTTAAGGCCTCAAGCGCGTAATAGCGTGTGGCTTTCTCGGAACCTACGGGAAGGTAAGAGACAAGAACATCAGCCTGCGTCTGTTTCAGCACCTGCGCCACGTTTACAGGAACCCTGCGGGATTTTTTTATGACCTGCTTGTAATACTTGCCCAGGCCGTCCAGAGTACGCCCCTTCTGGACTATTATGCCGGTTTTTTTGACTTTGGCGAACTCAATGGTGTTGTTGGGCGGGGATTCCAGCGCGTCCTTGGCGTCCTTGCCGACCTTGTTCCTGTCCACGTCAAATGCTGCCACAAGCTCTATGTCCTTTATCCTGTAGCCGCCGAGGTTGGCGTGCATTAAGCCGGGCACGAATTCCGAGTCAGGTATGTCCTTGTAGTATTCCAGGCCCTGCATGAGCGACCAGGCGCAGTTACCCATTCCCGCTATCGCGAGCCTTATCTTTTTTGACATTTTAAGTCCTCCTTCATTTTGCTTTTTTCTTTTGGGTTTTGTTTGCCCTTATGTACACTATGTAAATCCTCTGAGCCACAGTTATGCCCGAGAATATTGTTATTATCCATATTGCGGCTGACAGCGAGTCAAAGAGCGGGCTGAAAAGCAGGCCAAGCACAAGGGTAATTATCCTCTCTGTCCTTGTGAAGAAACCTTCCTCGCAGTCTATCTGCATGGCTCCGGCCCTTGCCCTGATGTAGCTTATGAGAAAGGACAGGAACATGGCAGCGTACGAAAGCCCTGCCATAGGGCCTTTTCCTTCGTTTATGTAAAGCAACACTATCGCGAGGTAAAAAGCGCCTTCGGATATCCTGTCAGTCACTGAGTCAAGGAAGCCGCCGAACCTGCTTTTTTTGCCTGTTTTCCTCGCGAGCGCTCCGTCCAACATGTCAAAAACACCGGCAAAAAGTATTATAAGGCCTGCGGAAGGCAGAAATCCTGATGTAATAAGGAAAGCTGCCGCGATATTCACCGTAAGTCCGAAAAGCGTAAGCATGTTGGGTGTAATGCCAATCCTGTCAAAAAACGCTATTATAGGCGAAAGTACGGACTCGCTTATAACTTTCAGCCTGTCCCTTATTTGCTTATAACCCATTAATAGCCTCTCCTTTACCTTATTGTCATGGGATATATTTCAGGGATTAAATATTTATAACACTTAAAAACTACAATGTCAACGTGTTTTTTTAACGTCTAAAAAATAAATACTGAAAATTAAAATTTCAAGGGTTGAAAAAAAACGTGACGCGCCCGACCGAAGACTGATCAAAAGTACTGATTTTTTAACGGCAAATTATTTGACAAAAGCCTGATTATATGTATAATTTTGTAAAATAAGGAGGTTATCTATGATAAGAAAAATTTTCGTATTGCTTTTTGTTTTGCTTCTTTTCGGCTCATGCGCTGAGCAGGGGCCCGCAGGCCCGGCAGGGGCCGACGGAGCCGGGCTAATATGCGTGAGTTTTCAGCAGGCCGCGTATCCTGACGCGGCTTATAACGGGACAACAGACACAAGGATATTTGACACAAGCGCGAACTCAAATTACGGAGGATGTTTCAATCTTACAGTAGGCCGCACGGCCACGTCCATAATAGCAAGAGCTCTTATCAGGTTTGAAATTTCAGGATTTATCCCGAATGGGGCTGTAATTAAGAAAGCTTACCTGACATTGCGTTCCTATTATTTTGACGGAAGTGAAGTTTTGTTTGTGGCGCACGGTATAACAAGGTCATGGACAGAAGGAGACGGCGACTGTGGCGGCGCAAACAATGTAAACGCCACATGGAGTTATTATGACGGTTCTACCAACCCATGGACAAGCGCAGGCGGGGATTTTAACAACGCAGCGGCGAGCGACCCGATAAACGCAGGCACAACAGCAAATTATGTGACTATAGAAATAAACCCTTCTTTGGTGCAGGAATGGCTGGATACACCCGCCAAAAATTACGGGCTGTTGATAAAAAGCACCAATGAGACAACTACTAATCATGTAGGGTTTTATTCGTCCGAGAACGGAAACGTAGCGTCAAGGCCGAGACTGACCGTGTATTACACGGCTCCATAAGGGGGGACAAGATGAAAAAAAATATTTCGATTATTGCCTTAATTTTTTTGGTTTTATTGTTGTTTTCGTGCAAGGGCGCTGTCGGGCCATCAGGCCCCGCGGGCGCGACAGAGCCTGCAGGATGGAATGTCATGACTTTTCAGCAGGGTGTCAACGCGTATGCCGGATGTTAT